>DASSHD010000714.1:0-5019 GCA_035693085.1 Hanamia sp.
AAAAAAATAAACAGTATTATGTTAAATGAAAAAATTAAGAACATTTTATTCAGCTAATTTTGCAAAATGAAAATTTTTCTTGCGCAGCAGAATTATCATATAGGCAATTTTGAAAAAAACTTAGAAAAAATTATTAGCGCCATCAAAGTGGCTAAAAATGAAAAAGCCGACCTGATCGTTTTCAGCGAAATGAGCATTTGTGGTTATCCTGCCCGGGACTTTCTTGATTTCAAAGATTTTATTGATAAATGTTTTATTAGCATTGATAAAATAAAAGAGCATGCAGATACTATCGGAGTGATCGTTGGTTCTCCGGATAGAAATCCTGTGCGGGAAGGCAAAGACCTTTTTAATGCAGCCTTTTTTCTTTATGAAAAAAAAATAAAGGGCATTGCGCATAAAACCTGTTTGCCTACTTATGATGTATTTGATGAAAACCGTTATTTTGAACCGGCCTACGATTGGAACATAATTGATTTTAAAGGGAAGAAAATAGCCCTTACTATTTGCGAAGACATCTGGAACCTTGTCGATAACCCGCTTTACCGCGTTTGCCCTATGGATATCTTAATGAAGCAAAAGCCTGATTTTATGATCAATATTTCTGCTTCACCATTTGATTATACACACGATGAGGACCGGAAAGCAACGATAAAATCGAATGTAGTAAAATATAATATCCCGCTTATTTATTGTAATGCAGTGGGCAGCCAGACGGAAATTATTTTTGACGGGGCATCTCTTGTTTTTGATAAAGATTCCAATCTTTGTTGCCAGCTTCCGCAATTTAAAGAAGAGCTAAAAGAAATCATTCTAAAGGATAATGGTACTATTAATTTGCCGGTGATTGAGCCTGCCGCAGCAGTTCCGGGGCATGTTTCAGATCCATTGTACTTTAATCCTGAATTAAATATTTCACAGGTTTATGAAGCGATTATTTTAGGAATAAAAGATTATTTTTCCAAGATGGGATTTTCAAAAGCTATTATCGGCAGCAGCGGCGGTATTGACAGCGCTGTTACTATTGCGTTAGCTTGTGAAGCTTTGGGAAAAGAAAATGTGAGGGCGATTTTAATGCCTTCAGAATATTCAACTTCTCATTCTGTCAGCGATGCTGAAAAACTTAGTAAAAATCTTGGGAATCCTTACGACATTATTCCAATAAAAAATATCTATAATAAATTCCTGGAGGAATTAAAACCTGTTTTCAAAGATCTGCCTTTTAGTATTGCAGAAGAAAATATACAGGCCAGAACAAGAGGAAATTTATTGATGGCAATTGCTAACAAATTCGGTTATATATTATTGAATACATCTAATAAAAGTGAGCTTGCAGTAGGTTATGGGACATTATATGGCGACATGGCTGGTGGACTCGGCGTACTTGGAGATTGTTATAAGTTGCAGGTTTACGAACTTGCAAAATATATCAATGCAAAAAAAGAATTGATTCCTGAAAACATCATTACCAAAGCTCCTTCTGCAGAATTAAGCCCCGGTCAAAAGGATAGCGACAGCCTTCCGCCTTATGAAATTCTTGATAAGATTTTGTATCAATATATAGAAAGAGTACAGGGGCCTAAAGAGATAAAATCACTCGGTTTTGATGCAAAACTTGTTGACAGGATTTTAAAAATGGTAAACAGGAACGAATACAAGCGAAATCAATTTTGTCCGATCATTCGCATTTCTCCAAAAGCCTTTGGAGTGGGAAGAAGATTGCCGATAGTCGCGAATTATTTGGATTAATTGAAAAAATCCACGAACCTGCCTTAGTCGGCCAGACAGGTCACACGAATTCGCACGGGTTTTTTGTCTCCTTATTAATCCTAAAATAAAAATCAATGTTATTTGTTCGTTTACTGCAAATTTCTTTTAAACATTTCTTTTAACAGATAAAATCCTAAATTGCTTACTTCATTTAATAAAAATAAATTTTTATGGAAGCATATATAATCGCTGGTTTCAGAACGGCAGTTACCAAATCAAAACGTGGAGGATTCCGTTTCTACCGTCCCGATGACCTGGCAGTAGATGTGATAAAAGGGTTACTGGCAACAGTTCCTGAATTAGAACCCACAAGAGTAGATGATTTGATCGTTGGCAATGCTGTACCGGAAGCTGAACAAGGGTTACAGGTGGGAAGGATGATCAGCGTAAGAGCATTGGGAATTTCTGTTCCGGGTGTAACAGTAAACAGATATTGTGCCAGCGGGTTGGAAACAATTGCAATTGCTACTGCAAAAATCAGGACCGGGATGGCGGATTGCATTATTGCAGGAGGAACAGAAAGTATGACTATGGTGCCTACTTCAGGATGGAAACCTGTGCCCGCTTATTCAGTTGCTTCAGAAACTCCGGATTATTATCTCGGAATGGGATTAACTGCAGAAGCAGTAGCAAAAGAATATAATGTTACCCGCGAAGACCAGGATGAATTTAGCTTGCGTTCACACCAAAAGGCGTTGAATGCAATAAAAGAAGGTTATTTCAAAAGTGGTATTCTTCCGATGCCTGTGGAACAAATTTATGTTGACGAAAATAATAAAAGACAAAAGAGAACTTTTGTTGTGGATACCGATGAAGGAGTTCGTGCAGATACTTCGATGGAAGCATTGTCAAAATTAAAACCTGTATTTGCGCTGGGCGGTACAGTTACGGCAGGTAACTCTTCTCAAACCAGTGATGGCGCCGCTTTCGTAATTGTGATGAGCGAAGCAATGATGAAAGAATTAAAACTGAAACCTATTGCGCGTTTGATAAATTGTGTAAGTGCCGGAGTGCATCCGCGCATCATGGGAACGGGACCTATGGAAGCAGTTCCCAAAGTTTTAAAGCGTGCCGGAATGAATCTTTCCCAAATTGATCTGATAGAGTTAAATGAGGCATTTGCGTCCCAATCTCTTGCCGTTATCAGAAAGCTGGAGCTTGATCCGGCGAGAGTAAATATCAATGGCGGTGCTATTGCATTGGGCCATCCTCTTGGTTGTACAGGAGCCAAACTTACCATTCAGATCATCAATGACATGAAAAGATTGAATAAAAACTATGGCATTGTAACTGCGTGTGTTGGTGGTGGACAGGGCATTGCAGGGATTATTGAAAATATAGATTAGGTGAAATTTATAAAAAGAATATTGTTTTGAAATAATCTTTTGCCTTTATATTTTACAAGAATCTTTAAGTTTTTTTATTTGATCAAAATTTAAATTGCTATGAAGAAAGGAATCATTTCCCTCTGCTTATTTTTCTATTTTTTTTCATCACATGCTCAAACGTATGATATCAAAGACTTTGGCGCAATTGCAGATGGTAAAACTGTAAATACTTTTTTCATTCAAAAAACAATTGATGAATGTGCGAATAAAGGTGGAGGAACGGTAGAGGTTCCGGCAGGCATTTTTATAACAGGAACTTTTTCCCTGAAAAGCAATGTGAATTTGCATTTGGATAATGGGGCGGTATTGAAAGGAAGCCCTGACCTGAAAGATTATAAAAGTTATGAAATGCCGGGCTATGGCATTAATTATTATGGAATCCTTTATACAAGAGGAGTTGAAAATGTTTCCATCACGGGCATGGGCACTATCAACGGTAATGATACCGTTTTTTTCGAATGGGATAAAGCAAAAAAGATTGATTCTACTGATACCCGGTTCACAAGGCAAAAAAATAATTTCAGAAAAGTGGAAAGCGGTATAGGTGATGGCCCTGTGGTTCCCAAAGACCGCCCACACCAGATGGTTATATTTTCTCAATGTAAAAATGTGCAGGTACGAAATATTTCTTTAGTTCATTCTCCCCTCTGGACACTTCATTTTGCTGATTGTGATGCAGTACTGGTAAACGATATTCGTTTATGGAGTGGCATGTTGGTACCCAATGCAGATGGTATTGATGTTACTTCCTGCTCGAATGTTACTATTTCTGATTGTGATATTCGCACAGGAGATGATGCTATTGCTATCACGGGATACAATCATCATTTTGAAATACCTGGCTTTAGTGGAATTAGAAAAACTTGTGAAAATATTTTAGTTAGCAACTGCAATCTTCAATCTTCTTCGAGTGGCATTCGGATCGGTTTTTTAGATCAAAACACAGTTAGAAATATCCATGTAGATAATGTGAATATTACCAACTCAACCAGGGGTATTGGAATATTTTTAAGAGATGAAGGTTCCTTGGAAAATATCACTTTCTCCAACATGTATATTGAAACGAAATTGAGAACAGGCGATTGGTGGGGTAATGGAGAACCGATTCACATTTCGGCTATCCGTGGAAAAGAAAATGTGAAACTCGGGCAAATTAAAAATGTTTTATTTAATCATATTATTTGTAAAGGTGAAAATGGAATTTTAGTTTATGGAACCGATGAAAGTATCATAAATAATGTTGAATTTAACGATATTACTTTTGACCTGGTAAACAGCAAACTCAATGCTGTCGCCGGGGGAAACATTGACCTGCGTGGCGTTATGGGAGTTCAGAATGGTTTATTTAAAAGTGACATCCCAGGTTTACTGGCAAAAGATGTAAAGAACCTGGTGATTCATAATTTTAAATTAAACTGGATTGATCCGCAGATGCCTTATTTCACAGATGGAATAGAAGTGGAGAATTTTAATGGGTTAAAGGTCACTGATTTTACAGGAACCGGTGCGCCCAACAATCCAAATGCATATCCTGTTGAAGTAAAAAACGGGAAACATTTCGTAACTGATCTCAGTAAAAAAAGCGTACACGAAGTAAACGTAAAATGATCTATAAAGTTCCTAAAACTTCACGCTCAACCCCACTGCCAGCATTGATTGAAATTGCAAGCCCGGAGAATCACCGTTTGGCCCAAATTGCTTCACATCGTCATCATAAATTAAATTAAGTCCAAGACTCGCTGTCAGCACTTTAGAAAGTTTGGCAGTAAACATATTATTCATCATTACATCTACGTTTTGCGGATTGTGCTCGTAATTCGAAAACAAATCAAGCCTTCCATTATAAGTAATTGTCTTGTTC
>DASSHD010000715.1:0-4754 GCA_035693085.1 Hanamia sp.
TTGCCATTCTTTATGAGTAATATAATTTTTTTTGCTTCTAAAATAACTACTTTCAAAGCACATCATTGCATGGATATGTTGATTATAGGAGTTGTCTTTTTTATTGACCGTGACCTCGGTAGTCCTCATAAAGCCGATTAAATTACTATCAACTTTTTTGTATTGGACCATTTTTCTGAAGCCCCTTGCCATATCAGAAAGACTTTTATTTAATTCTTCACCGTCATAAACATTTTTAACAGTAAAGGTGAAGAACAACCATCGACAACTAGGTTTTCGCTTCATAACTTCAGTTATGATTGTTTTACTTTGAGCAGAATGTTTCATGGCTCTCCTCCAATTGCATAATGAACAAAGTTTGGATTTACAAAACCACGCTTTATATAATTTCAAGTGACCTGTATCGTTTGCTTTAAACTGCAAAATAACACCGCAATCCTTGACACGTTCAGCTTTCTTAAATTCTAGTATAAACAAAAGTTCAGAATAACTTACACTATCAATCTTTCTTTCTCGCCACGGTCTAGTTTTCCCCGTTTTTGTTTTGTCAAAAAATACATTTGATTCCTTTGGTGCATTTGTGCTATGATTATCTATAGAATTTTGAAAACGCATATAAAAAGCCCCCATGTTATTTAGTTTTGATCTTAGTCAATTAAAACTTTAACACAGGGGCTTTTATTATGCAAAAAATTTTCAACCGATTTTTAAGAGTAAAATACCACTTAAACCCTCGCCAACACTAGTTTTAAATCCTAAAAAAACAACCTAAAAATAATGACGTTATTTCTAGTAGTATCAAGATAAGAAAGAACCGTTTTTCGCTACGCTCAAAACCAAGATCAAAATCCTTTAAGATCAAGTTCAAAATCCCAAAAGACAAAAACAAAAAGAACCTTCGAAGGTTCTTTTTTTATCTACTCATATCATTATTTCGCTCACGAGCCTTTTCACGCTTGTGTAATCGTTCAAATTCGCTTCCAGTTGTTTTTTCCCTTATCTTGTCCACCAACTCACCAAAAACCTTCTTAAAGGCTCTCACGTTGTCTGTGCGATCCCTTAAAAACTCTTTCGCACTTTTATAAACTAATCCTATTTCAGCCTTTAAATCGCTCACACGACCTTTTAACGACCTATTTTCTTCAACCAACTCATTATAATCTTCAATATTTGAATTAAATCTCTGAACAAGATCATTGTATTTCTCTTTCACTACTTCATTCTGCTTGCGCAAGCCTATATTTTCTTTCGCCATATCGGTATTTAATATATTTTTTAAATGTGTTTTTAACTTTTCATTATCTTGAGCAGCAGTAACCAACTTTTTATAATCTGTTCTTAAAATGATTACATTTTCAGTTGGCTTTCTTTCTGTCTTTGTTATTTCCTTACCTAAACCAAACAGAGCTTTCTCGCCAGTCGGCACTTCAATATTTTTCATTTGTCGTCTCACTGGAACTATTAAATCAGACTCCACTCTTTCGCTATATCCAGTCAATTCATCTTTTTTGCTAGTAAGATCCTTTTCTAGAAAATCAATTTCTTTTTCCAAGGTTTGTTTTTTAAACGTTTGTGTTTCGATATGCTCACGCTTTGAACCCTTTTCCCCTCGCTCCAAATCAAATCCAAGTTTTTGCATATGCTCAGGAAATTTGTCTTGAATCCAAATCAATTCCTGTCGATTAAAAACGTTCTTTCCTTGTAGTTTTCCGTCACGCATCGGAACAACTCCAATATGTAAATGAGGTGTTTTTTCGTCATGATGAACCGTCGCATAAGCGATATTTTGCTCACCGTATCGCTCCGAAAAAAGTTTGAAACTTTCCTCAAAAAATCTTTTTTGTTCTGCAGAATCTAGTCCCTCAAAAAATTCTCTCCCAGATGTCACCAACAATTCATTTACCAGTACCGCATCTTTTCGGGTTTTTCTTATACCCGTTTTTTGTGATTCAATAATTTCTTTTACTCGCTCGTTATAATCAATATTTCCATCATTTATAAAATCGTAATTTTCATTTGATTTGTCTTTATCAATATCGGGGTTCGTCTTACTTTCCCGCTCTCTTTGATTGTGAAATTGAATCCCTTTTAAATCATGGGACTTCATTTTTTGCATTCTACAAACTGCATAGCTCATCATTTTTCAGCTCCATTCACGAGGTACAAACGTGTACCTGTTTTCGGTCAACTTCCATGTAAAGTATAACACACTATACTTTACATTCGTAAAGGTGTGCTCTCCGAGGGTCAGAACAAGAACCTGGCTCATGCCAGATTCCCAAAGTCAAAGGCAAAAAAATCACCGCTTGCAGCTGTTGCTTTTTCCTAGTGCAGAAATGACATTTTCACCTTTGCGTTTTTCCGCAACGGTTGCAAATTCATTCCCAAAATCAAGCCCAAAAGATTAAGACCTTGCCCCTTTTTGAAAAGGGGCAAACACCAAAACAGCCTCTTGCAACCTCAGCAAGTTGGCTCGATAACCGTTTGGGAATCATCAAGGTACGGGTAGTATTTTTCAAAACGCTACGCTGAAAAATCTCCACCCTTTCCCCCTTGACGATTCCCATTTTTCCGTTGCTGGATATTGGCCGACAGCCATACTCAGCAAGATACTAAAATTTAGTAGCTGTCGCCTTGCAAATTTTAACGGAAAAAACCACTGAATAAAAAAAGACACGAGAACAATCTCTCGTATCTTCTGTATCTTATTTCTTATTTTCCTTACTCAACAATCGCGCCCTTTTGCGGAAGATCATATGATCATATTTGCCTTTAACCAATCCAACTAACGTTCTCCGTTAGTTTAACGAATTCTCTCATATATATGAAAATAATAATCGTAAGGATTCTTTTCATCTTTTATTCCTTTTTCAACAGATACTTCTTTCCAATCGTCAAAATTAACTACTGGAAAAAATGTATCTCCTTCGAATTCATGATGAATTTTTGTAACGTACATTTTCTCGACATAAGGCAAGAACATAACATATATCTGTTCTCCCCCGAAAATGAAAACCTCTTCTTCATTTTCGCATAACTTAAATGCAGCTTCTATTGAATGGGCAATTTCACAATCCTTAAAGTTAAAGTTTTTATCTCTAGTCAAAATAATATTTCTTCTGTCAGGTAAAGCCCTTCCGATTGATTGAAGGTTCTTTCTACCTAATATGATTGCATGTCCTTTTGTAGTGTTTTTTACATATTCCCAATCACTAGAAATTCTCCATGGAATGTCGTTATCCTTGCCGATTACTCTTTTCTTATCCATCGCAACAATTAAAGAAATTTTCAAGAATGACCACATCCTTTTTAACCTATTTTACCATGCATTTCTATTTCCATATTGAAATCCTTACTAAACAAATCTGCCCGATAGCGGAACGGGATTGTCTGTACTTTAAGTATATTTATTCACAATCTTATACCGATATCCCACATTAATATCCATTTTGTTTGGATGTCTTATTCTACAATATGGCCCGTTTGTTGAACTACTCTTTAATAAAATAATTTTTCCGTTCCCAATTCCACATTGCAATAATTGAAAATCCATCTTCATCAGCTTTTTCTTTATCATCTGTATGAATTAAATCGCCATCTTCTGCATCATCAAGATTCAATTCTTTATGAATTTCCTTTAATAATCCACCATATGAAATAAGTCGTTTTCGATAAAGTCCTTCTTCCAAATCAGCCAAACGTTTCAAGTTTTTTTCTTCATCATCAGTCATAAAATCAGTATCTTTTACTGGATACTTTGCAGTTTCATCAATCACTGAATCTATGTCTGACTTGTCCTTATTTTTAGGTTTGATTGCTCGAATATCAACAACTGGATCATAATCTAACTTCATAGCTCTTTTCCAAAATGCAGTCCATTGTTTTTGGTCAACATAGTTTTCAGTATTCTTAAAATATGTACTTTCAACGCATAGTAAAACATGCATATGCTGATTATAAGAATTATCAATTTGATTAACAGTTATTTCTGTCGCTCGCATAAATCCGACTAAATTCTTATCAATTTTTTTATATTTCATCATTCGATTAAAACCTTTAGATATTGCTGATAAACTTTCACTTAATTCCTTGCCATCATAAACATTTTTAACACTCAATGTTAGAAACAACCATCTAACATTTGGTTTTCGTTTAATAACTTCAGCTACAACTTTTTGTGATTGAATACCATGTTTCATGGCTCTCCTCCAATTACACATAGGACATAAACGAGATTTACAAAACCAAACTCTATATAATTTTCGTTCACCTGTTTCTTGATTTTGCTTAAATTCTAATATATTTGCACATTCTCCCACACGTTCAGCCTTTTTCATTTCGAGAATATGCAATAATTCAAAGTAGCCTATATTAGCGATCTTCTTTTCTCGCCACGGTCTTATCTTTCCTTTTTTTGTCTTATCAACTAGTACACTTGATTTATCATCTGAATAAATGCTATTATTATTGTATAAGATAATAAAAAACCCCCGTCAGTTATTTTGTTTTTGTGTGGTAACTTAAACATTAACAGACGGGTTTTTTATTTTCAACCTTTAAATTCAACTAAAAACAACACAAAGCACTGATAATACAACATTAATCGGTAAAAAAATAAAAACTTGTTATTTCTATATGTATCAAGATAAGAAAGAACCGTTTTTCGCTACGCTCAAAACCAAGATCAAAATCCTTTAAGATCAAGTTCAAAATCCCAAAAGACAAAAACAAAAAGAACCTTCGAAGGTTCTTTT
>DASSHD010000716.1:0-11185 GCA_035693085.1 Hanamia sp.
TAAAGTTCACCCTGCCATTACTTTCAAAGTTATTCACATTTATGAGAGTTATTAACACCCCCTAAGAACCCCCATATAATAATAGTATTAATATGATTAAATAAATAGTTTTTACTTCAATTCAATCCAAAGGTTTACTGTATTCTGTATCTTAATCCAAAGCCAAATCCAAATCCAAATCCAAATCTATATTCCATAAGTGCTAAAAATATAAAATGAGTTAATCCCGAAAGTATAATCATTTTTCTTTTACCAATAGCGTATTGAATTGGCTTAACTCATTTCTTCAAAGCATCATCCACAATGGATTGCGCTTCTTCAATGATTTTTTTCAAATGATCTTTCCCTAAAAAACTTTCCGCATAAATTTTATAAATATCTTCTGTACCAGATGGCCTTGCAGCAAACCATCCGTTTTCGGATGTAACTTTTAATCCGCCGATTGAGGCGCCATTGCCCGGCGCATTCGTAAGTATGTTTGTTATTTTTTCACCCGCTAATTGTTTTTGCTGAACCATAGATGGAGATAACTTACTTAGCTTTTGTTTTTGCTCAGGAGTTGCTTTAGCCTCAACGCGATCATAAACTGAATTACCCAATTCATTGGCCAATTCTTTATAAATTTTGCCAGGATCTTTTCCGGTAACGGCTGTTATCTCCGCGGAGAGTAATGCTGCAATGATTCCATCTTTATCGGTCGTCCACGTTTTTCCATTCATTCGCAGAAATGAGGCACCGGCGCTTTCTTCACCTACAAAACCCATGGAACCATTCAACAAACCATCTACAAACCATTTAAAACCAACAGGCACTTCTACCACTTTTCGATTAATCTTTGCTGCTATACGGTCAATCATCTGGCTGCTTACCAGGGTTTTTCCAACCATTGTTTTTTCCTTCCATTGCGGACGATGATTGAAAAGATAAAATATGCAAACGGATAAATAATGATTAGGAGGTAATAATCCTGCCGACTTTGTTACTATGCCATGCCGGTCGTGGTCTGTATCGCAGGCGAAAGCAATATCAAATTTATCTTTCAATCCTACTAAGCTTTCCATCGCATAAGGAGAAGATGGATCCATGCGTATTTGGCCGTCCCAATCAACGGTCATAAACCTGAAAGTAGGATCCACATTTTTTTCGGTGATAGTGAGATTAAGTTTATAATGTTCTGCGATAGGCGCCCAGTAATGAATCCCCGCTCCGCCAAGCGGATCCACTGCGAGTTTCAATTTTGAATCGCTTATTTTTTTCAAATCAACAACATTAATCAAATCATTGACGTAAGGCGTAATAAAATTATATTGATGTGTAGTTGAAGCTTTAAGCGCTTTAGAATAAACCATTCGCTTCACGCCTTTCAAATTATTTTCCAAAATCTCATTGGCTTTTTTTTCAATCCAGCTTGTAATACCGGATTCAGCCGGGCCGCCATTAGGAGGATTGTACTTGAATCCACCATCATTAGGAGGATTATGCGAAGGTGTAATTACGATCCCATCTGACAATCCTGTTTTTCGTTTACTGTTATACGTTAGTATAGCATGAGAAATAACCGGCGTGGGTGTATATTCGTTGTTTTCGGCAATCATCACTTCTACTCCATTTGCTGCCAGAACTTCTATTGCGGAAATGTGTGCAGGGATTGAAAGCGCATGTGTATCCATTCCCAAAAACAAAGGCCCGTCTATATGTTGCTGTTTGCGATACATACATATTGCCTGTGTGATAGCAAGAATGTGATTTTCATTAAATGAATTATTGAATGAAGATCCGCGGTGCCCTGATGTTCCGAATGACACTCGCTGTGCCTGTACTGAAGGGTCTGGGCTTTCAGAATAATAGGCGCTGATTAAACGGGGAATATTTATAAGAATTTCGGGTGGTGCTGGTTTACCGGCGAGTGGGCTTATTTTCATATACTGTAAATTTATAAATTTATTTTTCCATATCCTTATTATACTTTCCTCCCCTGGCTGTGGCATCAAGTTTAGCCCGTTTGTACAAAAGTTTTTGGGCTTCTTCAATATTTGCATCCTTTCCTTTCCATGCCTCGATAGCCGGTTGCTGAATTGCTCTTGCAAAAGAGAATGTAACTATCCACGGTAAACGATTCTTAAAATTTTTATTGATGGTATTCAAATGCGCTGTGGCTGCTTCGGGCGATTGGCCGCCCGATAAAAATGCAATGGCAGGCACACTTGCTGGCACCGATTCAAGCAAACAGTTTACAGTTGCTTCGGCTACTGCATCCACACTATTTTTTTTGGTGTTTTCCAGGCCCTGTATCACCATATTGGGTTTTAGAATGAGGCCTTCCAGGTTAATCCGGTATTTATAAAGTTGATAAAAAAGTATTTTCTGCACTTGTTCACTTACATCAAAACATTTTTGAATTGAATGATTGCCATTCATTAAAACTTCAGGTTCTACAATTGGTACAATGTCGGCTTCCTGGCATAGAGCTGCGTAACGCGCCAGTGCGTAAGCATTGGCTGTGATACATTGTGTGGTTGGAATACTATCACCAATTGTAATCACGGCGCGCCATTTGGCAAAGCGGGCGCCCAGCGTTTTGTATTCGGCCAAGCGTTCCCGCAAACCATCCAAACCTTCGGTAATTTTCTCATTGGGAAAACCAGCCATAGGTTTCGCATGCTCATCCACTTTTATTCCCGGAATAATTCCTGCTTTTATTAATACCTCTGCCATTGGAATTCCATCTTTTGTTTGTTGCCTGATCGTTTCATCAAATAAAATTGCACCACCTATGCTTTCATTCAAACCCCGCGTGGTCACAATTAGCTCACGATATTTACGACGCATCTCAACGGTTTGCGGAATGTCCGCAGCGGCAAAACGTTTGTTGCATGTTTCAATGCTTTCGTCCATCGCCAGCAAACCTTTATTGCCTGCGAAAAGTTGTTGAATAGTGTCTTTTAGAATTTGTCGGTTCATCTGTTTTTATTTTTTTATAATAAAACGTTGCTATGCTTCTACAATCATCTTGCCTGTATTTTCCCCGCTAAATAAACCAAGGAAAGCATCTGGCAATTTTTCAAAACCATGCACTATTGTTTCAGAGTATTGCAATTTACCTTCCTTCAGCCATTGTGCTAAATGCTTAATGCCTTCCGAAAAATGTTCTTGAAAATTGCTTACAATAAAGCCCTGCATTAAAACACTTCTTGTTAGTAAAATGGGTTGTAACCTGGGCCCCGTAGGAATTTCGGTAGCATTATATAATGAAATCTGCCCGCATAAAGGTATCCTTGCATGAAAATTAATGTTACTGATAACCGCATCGGAAATTTCACCACCTACGTTATCAAAGTAAATATCCACGCCTTTAGGACACGCTTTTGCTATTGCCTTTTTCATGTCTGCAGTGTTTTTATAATTGATGGCGTCGTCAAAACCAAATCCTTTTTTTAGTGATTTTATTTTTTCATCAGAGCCCGCAATTCCTACAACATAACATCCCTGAATTTTTGCAATTTGTCCCACAGCCATACCCACAGCTCCTGCAGCGCCGGACACTACAACTGTTTCGCCGGGTTTGGGTTTTCCAATATACATCAATCCAAAATATGCCGTAAGCCCCGTCAGGCCTAAGATACCCAAAAAATAGCTGGGCGATGCAATGGCAGCATCAATCTTTTGAATTCCTTTGCCCGAAGCGATCATTTGTTTTCGCCACGGTAAATTTCCGGTTACTATATCATCAATTTTAAAATCGTCCGATTTACTTTCTTTCACCCTGGCAACGACACCACCGCTGATCGGCTGTCCTGTTTCAAAAGGGGGAGCGTATGATTTTGCATCATTCATTCTTCCACGCATATAGGGGTCAACAGAATAATACATGCCTTCTAATAATACTTCTCCGTCTTGGACAGAGGGTAATTCAAAATCTTCAATTCTAAAATTTTCTTCTGTCGGTAAGCCTTTTGGTCTTGATACCAAGATAATTTGTTTAGTTGTCATACTCTTTATTTTTAAGGGTTGACAACCTTTCAAAGGTTGTCAACCTTTTCAGGAACACATTCTACTATCGAAAGATAGCTATCTATCCGCCAATTGGCATTCACTTTTTGAAGAAAATTTTGTGTTATTTCCTGCCCGAAACCCGCCCGGATGACCCGATCGGACGGGGGCACAGTCAGGGCGGGGTTCGTTTACTATTTCTTTGATTCCTGGTTCCTTATTCATTTTCTTTATATTAAATTGTTTTCCTCCTGTTTTTATACAATACCTATAATTTTTCCAGGTGTTTGTATTCCTGATATCGTCTTATCAATGCTGCCAAAGAATTAAATTGTCTTCTATAGGAACAGCGATATTTTGATAACAAGGAATTACTCTTACTGTATAATCATTAGAATCTCTTTTTGTTTTCACTTTCGCGTGATAAATATGTTCCTCTTTATTTTCTGAGGTTGACTGTAATTTCATTTTTATAATTTCAGGCTGGCCTTTATCAATACCGCCGGCAAATAGTTCTACAGAAATTTGATTTTTAATGTCATCGTCAAAATAAATACTTGTACTGAAAGAATATCCATTTTCAATTGTATCTGATTTTACGTCACCGAATTTTATTTCATTCCATTTACTGTGCAAAAAATGTTTTGTATCAACAATCCATTTTCCTTTAGTACCTTTTTCTGCCGCTCTGTTCAAAAAACCGGAAGCCCCCGGCAAATAGCATTTTTCAGTATATTCCCGTACCGTTCGGTTTGCGGAAAATTGTGCCGTCAAAATGGCCATGCTGTTTCTCATTCTTTCAATCCATTTTTCTGGAACACCTTTTTCATTTCGGGAATAGAATTCAGGAACGATACTCTGTTCAAGCAGATCATATAATGCATTTGCTTCAGCAGCATCCCACGCAGGATCATCACCATGCTCCTTCTTATCGCCCAATGCCCATCCCACTTGGGGCGTGTAGGCTTCGGCCCACCATCCGTCCAGTTCAGATAAATTAATCCCACCATTCACTAAAACTTTCATGCCGCTGGTTCCACAGGCTTCCCATGGACGGCGAGGCGTATTCACCCACACATCCGCTCCCTGTACTAGTTGCTCTGTTAGGAGCATATCATAATCGCTAAGAAAAACGACATGTTTGTATAAATTGTGTTGTTGAATAAACTGGTTCCATTCCTTAATCAAGGATTTTCCTCCTTCATCCGAAGGTGGTGCTTTACCGGCGATAACTAATTGAACAGGGAATTTAGAGTTGGTAAGTATTCTGATAAATCTTTCTGCATCATGCAGTAAAAGATTGGTCCTTTTGTATGGCACAAACCGACGGGCAAAGCCTAAGGTTAATATGTGCGGATCGAATACGTTCTTCGCAGCTTCTGAAACGGAATCCGGTAAACCCGAAACGATTGTTTGTGTTTCAAATCTTTTGCGGACATAGTTTACAAAATTATTTCGCGACTTGTTGCGAAAGTTCCAAAGTACATCATCGGGTATTTTAGCAATATCATTTTCAATGGTTTTTAGTTCGCCTTTCCAGCGGTCTTTGCCACAGGCATTTGTCCAAAGTTCATCGGCAAATTCAGAATCCCAACTGGGCGTGTGAACCCCATTGGTTACAGAGCCAACCGGAATTTCGTCTATGGGCCACCGTGAGAAAAGGTTTGAAAATAATTTTCTGCTTACTTCTCCATGCAATTTGCTAACCGCATTGACTGAGCACGAACCTCTCATAGCGAGATATGCCATGTTAAAATATTCGCCCTCATTACCGGTATTCTGTCTTCCCAGTGCCAACAATGAATTGAGATCAATGTGAAGTTCGTTACCTGCATAGTCGTTAAAATATTGCTTCATAAGCTCGGGACTGAAGTGATCGAAACCGGCGGCCACAGCAGTATGAGTAGTGAAAATATTTCCAGCCCTTGTTACAGAAAGCGCTGTTTCAAACGAAACCTCATTTTCTTTCATAAACTGGCAAGCCCGTTCTAATACCAGGAATGCTGCGTGTCCTTCATTCAGATGGCATACTTCAGGCTTGATGTTAAGAGCCTGAAGCAATCTGAGTCCTCCGATACCGAGCAGTATTTCCTGTTTGATGCGCATCTCCGAATCGCCGCCATATATTTCACTTGTAATTCCCCTGTGAGCAGGTAAATTAGAGGGGTCATTACTATCCATAAGATATAGTTTACGCCTTCCTACCTGCACCTGCCAGCCTCTGATCCAAAGCGGGTGTCCTGACAAATTAATTTGAAACCGAAGCCATTCTCCATCAGGTAAACGCAAAGGAGTAACCGGCAACTGCCCCGGATCATTATAAGGATACAAAGCCTGCTGAAAACCATATTTATCAACCTGCTGCCTAAAATATCCCTGTTGATATAGAAGCCCTATTGCTACAACTGGTACACCCAAATCACTCGCCGATTTCAATTGATCACCTGCTACATTTCCCAACCCGCCTACATAAATCGGAAGTGCCTCACTCAACATATATTCCATACTGAAATAGGCAATTGTTTTCAGTTGCGAATCGGGATGCGCCTGCTGAAACCATGCATCAGAAGATGCAGCCTGCTCTTTCATTTTTATGAGATTATTTATTTTATCACGAAAGCCGGTATCATCCATCTGCTGTTTAAGCCGCTCACGCGAAACGGTTTGTAAAACTAACCAGGGATTATGGGTATGCTCCCAAAGTTCTGTGTCTAATTGTTTCCACAATTCATCCGCGGCGTGATTCCAGGACCAATGTATATCTAATGCAAGAGTAACCAGGGAATCAATGCCCTCAATGCCTTCTGGTAAAAGACCATAAATTTCGTTGTTAAATTTTGTATTCATATATTTCTAATTTATTATTACACTGATGCTTAATAAACACGCAATCGGATTTTTTTAATTTTAAAAAACTCTAAAAAGCGGATCAGTAATAATTAATTCTCTTTATAATTGATCAACATGACGGTATTTGCCAGATTACCGCTATACAATGGCTGACGAAGGTTTTGCGTCAAGTCACGCCTCTATGTATTTTCAATATTGTTGATTAGATATAATACCTATTATCAGATCAAGAATTGTTTAGTTATTTATTGATTTAGCAATACTTTTAAATGACTTCAGGATGTTTTACCACAATTTTATTGCCATCTTATATTTTGTACGTTTTATTATTGATTCATTTTCAAAAATTATATTCTTTAAAAATCCTTCTTTGCTTATAGTATGATCAACATCATGTTTTGCGCTGCTACTCATCATTTTCATTAACATGCTATTATCACAGTTTTGTAAATTGATAAATCATAGCCGGGTATATAAATACACAACTTTTTTATTGCTCTTGCAATTATTATGTGTATTCAAAAAACAGTAAAATGACTTTAGTAAATATAAATCAGTTAGAGCAGGAGCAGAATTTATGGAAGATTAAGCTGGAACATTTTAAACAGGAAAATGTCCTTTTAAAGTACCGTCTTAGCGAAATGGTGGATAATAATGAGGGCAGTAAATTTTTGCAAATGGCCGAATATTTTCAGAATCAATTATTGATAGCTGATGAAAGGCTAAAAAAATTATTTAATAAACTTGAGCAATTTTCCAATCTGTTTAAAAATGCCAGAAATGAAAGAGAGTTGCCTGATAAAATAATCACAAACTATAATAAATTCAAGAAAGATATTTTTCAATTTGAAAAAAAGTTTCTGAATCTAACGAAAGAGTTTAACGAGAAAATGTTGGAAAATACTAAGCAATAAAAGCGCTTTGAAATTTTCATTCATATCTTTTATATGATTACACTCATATTTTTTCCTGATACCTGTTAGTTTTTATCATGTTAGTCCATGCGAATTTTGCTCGCATTTTAAATTATGCATTTCATGAAACTAAAACTAAATCAAAACCAAAACCTTCGGAAGTTGATTACCACTTTCTTGTTTTTTTCAATAATCATTTTTTACACACCTTCTATTTTTGCGCAAAATGAAAACGAAGAATTAAAAATAAATATACAATTGCGCCCTCGTGCGGAATTTCGGAATGGCCTTTTTACACCTATATTGGAAGGGCAGAAACCGGCGACTTTTGTGGCACAACGTAGCCGTATCGGATTAACTTATTCGAAAAACAAAAAATTAATAATTGGGTTAAGTACCCAGGTAGTTACTACGTGGGGAAATGACCCGCAGGTTCAAACTACTTCTAACGATATTTCACTTTATGAAGCCTGGGCAAAACTTTATTTTAATTCTGAATGGAATATAAAAGTCGGTCGTCAGATCCTTTCTTATGATGATGAAAGAATTTTGGGTGCGCTGGACTGGAACAACGCAGGACGTAAGCACGACGCAGCTTTGCTTGAATTTGAAAAAAGCAAATTCAAGGCAAATGCAGCTTTTGCATTCAATCAAAATGCAGAAAAAGTTACTAATACTTTTTATGATAATTCATTAAGCCAGCCTTATAAAGCCATGGAGTTTTTGTGGATGAAATATAAATTTACGGATGCATTTTCTATTTCCGCTCTTGCTATGAACCTTGGTATTCAAAATAGAATTGATTCTTCTGTTTCTAACTTGCAAACTCTTGGTGGAAATATTTATTATAAAAAAAATAAGTGGAACATAAGCGGCACTTATTATTACCAAACAGGAAGAAATCCTTTGAAAAATTCTTCTTCCATAAAGACAAGTGCATGGATGGCTTCTGCTAAAGCAGATTATAGTTTTAATAAATGGTTCAATTTGGGAATAGGAAGTGATTATTTAAGCGGGCGTGATATGAATTCAACCTCGTCAAATATTTCTTATTTCAATCCACTGTATGGAACCGGCCATAAATTTTACGGAGCTATGGATTATTTCTATGTATCAAGTGCACATGATAATGTAGGACTTTGGGATTCTTATGTAAATGTGAATTTAAATGCTGCTGAAAAATTGAGTTGGCAAATTGCATTACACCATTTTGAATCGGCAGCAAGAATAATCAATTATTCAGGAGCGGAAACTGCTTCTGCATTGGGCAATGAGGCAGATGTCGCTTTTAATTACAAGGTAATGAATGATGTAAAATTAAGTGGAGGATATTCACAAATGTTCACTGATCCTTCTATGAAATATGTGAAAAATATTTTGCCAAATCAAAGTATGAAATCTTTGCAAAATTGGGTTTGGTTATCTATTAATATTAATCCGGATATTTTAATTTATAAATCAAAATAAAATTCCATATTTGTTGATTCGGAAATTGAGCAAGAAATAAAACCACCTTGCAAAAAACATAATGCATGTTCAGGCCTAAATTATTTGACACATTAAAAAATTACAACAGAAAGCAATTTACCAATGATGTTCTTGCGGGAATAATTGTAGGCATTGTGGCATTACCACTCGCTATTGCATTTGGTATTGCTTCGGGAGTTACTCCTGAGAAAGGTCTGATAACTGCTGTAGTAGCTGGTTTTGTTATTTCTGCTTTGGGAGGTAGCCGTGTGCAGATCGGTGGCCCTACAGGTGCATTCATTGTAATTGTATATGGCATTGTGCAGACTTATGGCATTGATGGTTTGATTGTTGCCACATTTATGGCCGGCATTATGCTCATTATTCTGGGACTTGCAAGGGCAGGAACAATTATAAAATTTATTCCGCATCCTTTGATCATAGGATTCACAAGCGGCATTGCTCTTATCATTTTTTCTTCGCAGATAAAAGATTTTCTGGGATTAAAGATGGGTGATGTCCCTGCCGATTTTATAGAAAAATGGAGAACATATTTCACACACATCGGTAGCATCAATTTGTATGCATTACTCATAGCAATCAGCACAATAATTATTATTGTCTTGTGGCCAAAAGTTACCCAAAAAATTCCTGGCTCCTTGATTGCCATCCTTGTAACTACCGCTGCTGTTCAGTTTTTGAAACTGCCTGTAGAAACCATAGGTAGTCGTTTCGGCATCATTTCATCTTCATTTCCAACACCTGAAATACCGCATATTGATTTTGCAACCTTCAGGCACCTGGTAGCTCCGGCGTTTACTATTGCAATATTGTGTGCAATAGAATCGCTATTGTCTGCAGTGGTGGCTGACGGGATGATTAGTGGCAATCACAGATCGAACATGGAATTGGTGGCACAGGGAACAGCTAATATTTTTTCTTCAATATTCGGTGGAATCCCTGCTACGGGTGCCATAGCCCGCACCGCCACGAATGTAAAAAATGGCGGACGTACTCCGGTGGCGGGAATTATTCATGCGATTACTCTTTTGCTCATCCTGATGATCCTGGGTAAATGGGCATCGTATATTCCGATTGCAAATCTTGCAGGAATATTGATTGTAGTAGCTTATAATATGAGTGAATGGAAAAATTTCAGATCTGTTTTAAAAGGTCCAAAAGGAGATGTGGGAGTTTTGCTGATCACTTTTTTATTGACGGTTTTAATTGACCTTACTGTTGCGATTGAAATAGGAATGGTGCTGGCTGTATTTTTATTTATGAGGAATATGAGCAAATTCAGTGACGTGAGTATTCTTACCCGGGAAATAGAGGATAACGAATTTGGTTACGACCTGGTAGAAGGGAAATACGTGTTGCCGGAAGATGTAGAAGTTTTTGAAATAACCGGTCCGTTATTTTTTGGGGCGGCATACAAATTTAAGGATGCAATGAAGTATATAAAGCAACATCCCAAAGTTTTAATAATCCGGATGCGGCATGTGCCTATTATTGATGCGACCGGCATTCAGACTTTAAAAGAAGTGGTTCATGAATCGGTAAAACATCATACCAAAATTATTTTATCGGAACTAAATAGCGAACAAGTGAGAAAGGAATTACAGGATTCTCGTTTGTTGTTTGCTGTTGGCAAAGCTAATGTAACAGGCACTTTCGATAAAGCGTTAGCAAGAGCGGAGGTGATATTGGCAGATGAAAGATAAATTGGCCAAACCAAAGTATGAAATTCCCATAAAATTTAGTTTGCTTGTCCATTAATATTAATCCGGATATTAATGAATCAAAATAAATTTTTCTTTTGTAATGTTGCACGAATAAAAGAACCTGCCGGTAAAGGTGGCAAGTGACAAGGGTTCTCATTTCTGTTTTTACAAAACGCTGACAGTAGAAGAACCTGCCTACCAGCAAAGGCAGCAATTATTTATAATTTCTATTTCTTGTTT
>DASSHD010000717.1:0-2204 GCA_035693085.1 Hanamia sp.
TATTTTTCCTATCAGGAGCTGTTTTAAAAGAATTACTTTTATTATATTTACAATATATGAATACCTTTAAGACAAAAAATACTAAAATCGGACAAAAACAATCTTCGGATAATCCTTTTATCAAATTGATAGAGGATAAAAAGAAGATTAATGCTGCTATAAAAAGTGGTAAAAGTTTGTCAAAGATTAAAGGTGTCAAATTTGCCAAAACGATATGATTTTACTGCAGCAGTTGATGAGTTGAGCTATCAATTTATACTGAATTCGGAGACAAATACACTGCTTGGTTTACCGAATTTTTTCTTAGGAATGATGATGAAAGTGAATTGCTAATCTTTTCATTTGGGTTCGATTGTTTGAGAACTTCTACGGAATCTTCTCTCAGGTTTGATACAAGAATTAAAGCAACAATTCAGAATATTATTATTGAGTTTTTTAGGAAACATCCCAATGATGCGATACTGTATATCTGTTCCTCCACAGATGGAAAAGCCCGAAACAGACACATTACTTTCTCCAGTTGGTTCAATGATTTCAGCAATGATTTCACCAAGTGTGATTCTCAATTAAAATATAAGGAGAATGAATTTTATAGTTCAATTATTATTTTAAATGATAATCCTCAAAAACATACTTTAATAAACGCTTTCTATTTTACAATTGAGTATTGGATGGGAGAATAAAATTTGATCTCTTTTTCAAAAAAGTTTTTTAATTCCTATCTGCCTAACTTCGCAGCAATTAAAAAATTTAAAAATAAAAAAAATGTTCCCCAAAGTAAATCCCACAAAAACTGTTTCCTGGAAAAAATTGCAGGATCATTATAAAGAAATAAAGCATGCGCACATTAAAGAATTGTTTATAGAAAACCCCCAGAGATTTAAAAAATTTTCTTTGGCAATGCCGGAAATTATTTTTGATTTTTCCAAGAACATTATTAATGAATCCACAAGGCAACTATTGCTGGACCTGGCTTATGAATGTGAGTTGCAAAAAGCTATCAAGGCTATGTTTACCGGTGAAATTATTAATGGAACGGAAGGCCGTTCAGTATTACACACCGCATTAAGAAATTTTTCAGGGAAACCTGTTTATTCGGAAGGAAAAGATGTGATGCCTGAAGTGAAAAAAGAGTTGGAACATATCAAAAACTTTTGCAGCAAAATTCATAAAGGTGAATGGAAAGGATACTCCGGTAAAAAAATAAAATACATTGTAAATATTGGAATAGGCGGAAGCGATCTTGGCCCGGTGATGGTAACAGAAGCGTTGAAACCATATTGGAAAAAAGATATTCAACCTTATTTTGTGAGTAACATAGACGGTACTGACCTGGCAGAAGTTTTAAAAAAGATCACACCTGATGAAACACTTTTTTTAATCGCTTCCAAAACCTTTACTACACAGGAAACTATGACCAATGCCCACTCCGCAAGAGATTGGTTTTTGAAAAGCGCTAAAGATAAAAAAGCAGTTGCCAAACATTTTGTTGCATTAAGTACGAATGAGAAGGGAGTGGAAGATTTTGGAATTGACAAAACCAATATGTTTGTTTTTTGGGATTGGGTTGGAGGCCGCTACAGTCTTTGGAGTGCTATAGGATTATCAATTGCTTTAAGTATTGGATATGATAATTTTGAGCAATTACTAAAAGGAGGCTATGAAACGGATAAGCATTTCAGGGAGAAATCCTTTGAAAAAAATATTCCTGTCATGATGGGATTGATAAGTCTTTGGTATATCAATTTCTTTGGCGCACAATCAGAAGCAATTCTTCCTTATGATCAATACATGCATCGTTTTCCTGCCTATTTTCAACAGGGAAATATGGAAAGCAATGGCAAACACGTAGATCGCAACGGGAAGAAAGTTACTTATTCTACCGGGCCGGTAATTTGGGGAGAACCGGGAACCAACGGCCAACATGCATTTTATCAATTACTTCACCAGGGAACCCCTTTGATTCCATGTGATTTTATTGCTCCTGCTATCAGTCACAACCCTATGGGCGAGCATCACAAAATTTTATTGTCCAATTTCTTTGCACAAACAGAAGCTTTGATGAATGGCAAAACCAGGCAAGAATTATTAGCCGAAAATGTCCCTGAAAAATTAATTCCGTTCAAAGAATTTGAAGGAAATAAACCCACCAATTCATTTCTCATTACGAAGATCACACCTTTTACTTTAGGAGAAATGATTGC
>DASSHD010000718.1:0-10288 GCA_035693085.1 Hanamia sp.
GAAGTTACATTGATACGATGCGCAAAAACGGCTACTCTATTATGGATGCCATTGGCTTAGCTATGTCTGGAAAACCTATCATCCCTTTCCATCCTGCTTTGCAAGGTTATCCACATTCTGATTAACCTGAATAGTTACAATATTTCTTCAAAATCGCTATCCGCAGTAAACTTATTATTAGTTTAATTCCTGAAGTTTCAGCCTTTATTTCGTTTTTCTTTATGGTTTTTTCATAAAAATTTTTCTATAAGATTTACAATCCCTCCAGCAACTCTATCACTTTTTCATTTTTCAAAATCAAATAACCGAGCCTGTCGTTGCTTATACCATCGCGAAGCCGGTAATTGAAAATGAGTTTATCGTTGATAACATTGGTTTCAAAATATTTAAAATCTATGTTAGGATAGCTTTTTAAATGATCACTTATTTCATAAAGATGGGTTGATAAAATAAACAACGATCTTTTTATTTTAATTAATCCCTCAATCACTACAGTACTGCATTTCATGGCATCCTGTACATTTGTTCCTTTAAATAATTCATCAATAAGAATTAACCATTTTCTACCGTCATTTACTTTTAAAATCGTATTTTTAATACGTTGTACTTCGTTATAAAAATAACTTTCTCCTTTTGCGATATTGTCCACCACATTGATATTACTCAGTAATCCGTCAAATAATGAGAGTTCCATTGATTCCGCAGGAACTCCCATGCCAATATGCGCTAAAAAAACAGAACTCCCAACCGCTTTTATGAAAGTGCTTTTGCCAGCCATGTTGGCGCCGGTGAGGAAAATAAAATTATTCTTTTGATTTAATTTAACATCGTAAGCAACAGGATCCGGTAATAAAATATGATACAATTGTTTAGCTTTCAATTCCGGCTCATCAGAAGAAATAAAGGCCGGGAAAGAGAGATTGAATTCTTTGACCGCTGTTGCCATTCCGTACCACGCATCCAATTGTGAATAAATATCTATCAATTCTAAAAAACTTTGTTTGTAATGATATCGGATAAAATGCGCAAACGAAAGCATTTCAGTATTGGAAAGTTCATCAGCCTTTTCTTTATGTAAAACAATCTGCAAAGGATGTTTACCGGCAAGTATTTTTGCACTTTCCAGGAGTTTTTTTAAATTCTTTGGTGCATCATCCGTTAAGAATACCGAAATTATCTGGTGCATTCCTTTTAAGAAATCGAAAGCATGACCCATAGAATATTTTATCAATGAATGATCAGGTCCATGAAATAGTTTATAAAAGTAAGCAGATATAGGGGCAGGCCGGGCCGGAGGTTCATCAATAGAGCTTTCATAGAATTTATAAATCATCATTACGGAACCGTTACTTATGAATATTGGCCATTGTTCATGTTTTTTGATAATTAACTGTAAAGTTTTCTGTACGTTTTGAATGGACTCAATGTCGTTTAGGGATTTACTAAATATTTGCCTCAATTTTTCACGACCGCCAGTTGTCCTTGTCAGATTCAATTTACTAAAAACAGAGAATTCATCTTCAAGATTGAAAATTGAAAGATCATTTAAGGTAGTTTTATCTGTCTCCATTACTTACTAATTAATCAATTAAATAGAATTATTGATTATTTGTTGCTTTACTGTACCGTTTAAAAGTCATAGAATTATCAGCCGGCATTAAATAATAATCTTTCTCCTTTTATAGATTCATCCCAGGCATTATTTCCATAAATTGAATTATTATATACAAGATTCCCGTTTACAAAAGTTTGAAATATGGCCGCAGAAAACGTAGCTCCTTCCAGAGGACTCCATCCACATTTGTATAAAAGGTCTTCTTTTTTTACAGTAGTGGATTGATTCAGATCAACTACAACCAAATCGGCAAAATACCCTTCACGAATATATCCTCTGTCTTTTATTCTAAAACAATCAGCGACCGCATGACTCATTTTTTCTGCTATTTTTTCCAGGGAAATTCTGCCCTCTTTATAGTAAGATAACATTATCAATAAAGGATGCTGCACCAATGGTAAACCTGAATGAGCGTGCTCGTAAGGTCCTTGTTTTTCTTCAAGCGTATGAGGAGCATGGTCAGTGGCTATCACATCCAAATGATTGTCCAGCAACCCTTTCCATAACGCTTCTTTATTTTTAGATCCTTTTATTGCAGGATTACATTTTATTAAATAACCCATTTTTTCATAATCATCGGCGGTAAAATGCAAATGATGAACACATACTTCTGCAGTAATTCTTTTTCCCATTAAGGGAATTTGATTCGTAAAAAGTTCCAACTCCTTTTCAGTAGTAATGTGCAGAATATGCAGGCGACTATTGTATTTCTTTGCAAGTGCAGCCGCAAATGATGAAGATGTATAACAGGCATTTTCATTCCTGATAACCGGATGGTCTGAAGGATCAAGAACTGGTTTAATACTTTTTAAATTCTTGTAATTTTCTTTAATAATTTTTTCATCTTCACAATGTGTGGCTATCAGTAATTCGCTTTCGCTGAAAATTTTATGCAAAGCCGGTTCACTGTCCACCAGCATATTTCCGGTGCTGGAACCCATAAAAATTTTTACTCCGCAAACATCATTCTTTCTTTTATTCATTTTCAACACTTCATCTGCGTTGGTATTGCTTACGCCCATGAAAAATGAATAATTGGCTAATGAATTACGTTTTGCAATGTTGTATTTGTCTTCTAATAATTCTTCGGTAAGCGCATTGGGAATTGTATTGGGCATTTCCATAAACGAAGTAACACCGCCTGCTATAGCCGCTCTACTTTCAGTATAGATAGTTGCTTTGTGCGTAAGCCCCGGTTCCCGAAAATGTACCTGGTCGTCAATAGCTCCGGGAAATAAATGCTTTCCTTCACCATTAATTTCAGTGACTTTTCCTTTGACGTCAATTTGATTTTCTATTTTTTCAATTCGTCCGTTTTTAATATATACATCTTTTTCAGAAATATTATTTTCGTTTACGACGGAAATCTGTTTAAAAAGATAATTTTGCATATCTTGAAATTAAATAATTAATAACCAACTTTATGCAAATTATAAAAAGTGTTTTTACTCTCGTAGTATTTTTTTACCCTTTATCCATATTTGCACAAACTACTTATCTACCTGAAGGCTCTAAAGAATATCAATTAATTGATCGTTTAGAAATCAAACAAGGGCAAAATAACACTATTAATTTTTCAACGTTAAAGCCATATAGCAGAAGATCTATAGTACAGGAAGTCGAATATATTGATAGCCTGAATCAAAATTCCGGATCACTTACGGGAAATGCGAATGGAGAACAGCCAAAATCTTATTTGACTCCTGTGGATAAATATAACATGCATTCATTGTTAATGGACAATTCTGAATGGGTTACCGGTTCCAAGGAAAGTTTTTTGAGTAAAAAACCGATTTTGAAAAATTTTTATGTTACCAAACCAAATCTTTTAGAAGTAAATACCAAAGATTTTTTCCTGGCACTAAATCCTGTTATAGAATTTAAGGCAGGTGCCGAATCCGGCAATAGCGAGAGCCTTTATTACAATAAACGCGGGGTTACATTACGCGGGCGTATTGCAAATAAAATCGGGTTTTCCACTACTATAACGGATAACCAGGAAAGAGGCCCATCTTTTTTTCAAAGCAGGGTTGCAGAATTCAATGCGGTGCCTGGCGTTGGTTTTTATAAAAAATTTAAGTTGAATGGGCAGGATTATTTTGATGGCAGAGGTTATTTTACTTTTAATGTTACCAAATATATTGACGTACAATTTGGCTATGATAAAAATTTTATTGGTGATGGATACAGAAGCCTTTTCCTGAGCGATGATGGAGATAGTTATTTATTCCTGAAGTTGAATACAAAAATATGGAGGTTTGATTATGAGAATCTTTTTATGGAGTTAATGCCTCAATTTGTAAAAAACGGGGATAATTTATTAGATAGAAAATATGCAGCTATGCACCAGTTGAGTATTAATCTAAACAGATGGCTAAATGTCGGATTATTTGAAGGAGTTATTTTTGGCAGAAAAAATCTGTTCGATTTTGAATACCTGAATCCCATTATTTTCTTGAGGCATATCGAGGGAACTGTAGGAAGCCCTGACAATGCAGTTGCCGGAATTAATTTCAAAGCCAATGCGGTGCATCATCTCCAGTTTTACGGACAATTACTTTTGGATGAATTTATTGCAGATGAAATCTTAAAAAATAATGGGTACTGGGCCAATAAATTTGGTTATCAGCTTGGCGTGAAATATATAGATGCGTTTAAAATCAACAATCTTGATCTTCAGTTAGAAACCAACAGGGTAAGGCCTTTTACTTATTCGCATTATGATTCTATAGCCAATTATACACATTACAACCAGCCATTAGCTCATCCTTTGGGAGCTAATTTTCAGGAATGGATAGGTATTTTAAAATATCAGCCTGCTCCGAAATGGTAT
This sequence comes from Hanamia sp., assembly GCA_035693085.1. Classification (GTDB taxonomy): domain Bacteria; phylum Bacteroidota; class Bacteroidia; order Chitinophagales; family Chitinophagaceae; genus Ginsengibacter. The sequence goes on from DASSHD010000718.1 coordinate 4,449, forward strand.
ATCAATGCAAGGGCTATTTATTATTACCAGGGGCTTGATTCTGCAGGAATTAATTTTGGAAGTAACCCTTTTGAGTTATACACTACACGAACAGACGATTACGGACATTTTGTAGGCACAGGCCGAAAAGTAAAATGTCTGAATGCCTCATTGACATTATCTTATGAGCTAAAAGAAAATCTTTTTTTTGAAGGAACTGCACTTTTTCGAAAATATACGGGACTTGATAATTCAAGTATGTTCAACATCGGTATCAGATGGAATGCGGCAAGAAGGGATTATAATTATTAAAGTTCCCTCCTCTGGAGAGTCTGTCCTGACTGTTCGGGAGGATTTAGGGGAGGCTACTATTCTACCGTCAGCGAAAAGGTAATCATCCTCGAATTGATCTTATCTATTACGTTAGAATATTTAAGTGTAGGGTCAGGAGCATGAAGATTGGTAAGGCCGTTACTAAGTTTTATTTCAGGCGATAATACAAAAAACGGGAAATAAATATGGAAGCCTAAACCCACCTCTGCACTGATGTCTGAGCGATTAAGCTTAACCTGGTCTTCTGCATTTCTTGCTCCCTTGTTACTGGCAAGGTCATAATCAAACTTGCCGCCGGCTAATACATAAACTTTGAAATTATTAATGCGATCACTGCTGAATGCAATATTAAAAGGAAAGCTCAAAGTAACTGATTGTACTTTTTGGGTTACCGATGTTTCGGGATCATACTTTTGAGTATATAAAAAAGCTTTTTCAGAAAAAGTAAGATCAAGTGGATGAACGCGCAGATCAAAGTGATTGCTGATTCGCACATTTACCAGCCACGCCAGGTTAATACCCGGATTATTAATACTTTCCACATCCATTATAGAATCGTATTGAAGAAACCGCGGAGAGTGTGTAAAATTAAAATGCGATTGGTTGTATCCAAAATTGATACCAAAATGATAAGGCTTATCATCATGGCTTTCCTGGTTTGGTTCAAATATCTGTGCCCTGACGGCGGTAGAACAGAAGATGAACGAAACTAAAACTAAAACTATTTTTCGGCGCAATAAATGGTGCATATTCCTAAAGTCAATGTTTTGTAGAAAGTGTTTCTATATCTGGCCTCGTTTAAAATGTGAATGAATGATTCTTTTTCAGGAAACTGAATAACAGAATCGTTTAAGTATTTATATGCATCATTATTCTTAGCAATAATCTTTCCAATTTTTGGAGTTACAAATTTCATATAAAAATGATACAATTGTTTTATAACAGGAAGTGATGGTTTTGTACATTCCAAAACGACTAATTTGCCGCCCGGTTTTAAAACCCTTTTTATTTCTGAAAGCCCTGTTTCAAGATGCTCAAAATTTCTTACTCCAAATGCAACCGTAACAGCATCAAACGAATTATCGTCAAATAAAATTGCCTCGCTATCTCCATTTAACAGCTCAATATTATTTTCTAATCCGGCTTCTCTGATTTTCTTTCTTCCTATGCAAAGCATTCCATCACTTATATCAATTCCGGTAATTTTTTCAGGCTTCAATATTTTAAAACTCGTCAACGCAAAATCACCTGTTCCGGTAGCCACATCCAGTATTTTTTTTGGCTGCATAGAAATCAATTGACGTATGGCTTTCTTGCGCCAGCCTATATCAATTCCCGCACTCAAAAATCTATTTAAAAAATCATAACGAAAAGCAATTTTATCAAACATATTCTCCACCTGTTTCTTCTTGCTTTCCGAAGAATCTTTAAAAGGAACAATAGCATCGTGCGGATAGACATTCATCGCATCAAAGATAGTTTTTTGGAATTACATGAAATCCGATTAACGATTCTTTCACAAATGATTTGTGAGCTTTCAGTTTTGACTATTAGTGTATATTGCAGTGTATGCATATCAGGAAAGCCAAATACCTTATCAGCAACCCTTCTTACGAAAAATGCCCTGTATCGGATAATCCGGAATATGCATTTATCGGTCGAAGCAATGTAGGTAAATCTTCACTGATCAACATGCTGTGCAATAATGAGAAATTAGCTAAAACATCAAATGCTCCCGGAAAAACGCAAATGATCAATCATTTTGAAATAACCAGTGTTTCAAAGATCGGGAACGTGATTGAAACAAAATGGTATCTCGTGGATTTACCAGGATATGGCTTCGCAAAAATTTCATTGAGTAGCCGGAGAAGATGGGAGCAGATGATAGAAAATTATTTAAGAAAAAGAACAAACCTCGTGAATGTATTTGTATTGATAGATGCCAGGCATTCACCTCAAAAATTAGATCTTGATTTTATAGAACGTCTTGTAAAATGGGGAATTCCATTTACACTCATTTTTACTAAAGCCGATAAAGAAAAGCAATCCGTAGTAAGTAAAAATGTAAAATCATTTTTAGAAAGACTGCGCCAAACGCAGCAATTTTTACCTCAACATTTTGTTACCAGTTCCGAAAAGAAAACGGGTAGGAATAAAATATTAGATTTAATACAGGAAATGAATGATGACTTAGCGGAAGAAATTAGCCATGAAGAATGAATGATTTTTTATTTAATTACAGTAAACAAACAAAAAAATAGAATTTCTATTCTGAATCAGCCGGAATATGTTTCCCTTTTAAAAAAGTTTTTTAATTTCCTTCATGGCTTTGCCAATAAGGGCGTAGCAAATCTTCTACTCCATTTTTAAATCCTGAATACTGATCTGCAGTAAAAATTACTTTTAATTTTTCATCTCTGGCATTTAGGATTTTTTCAAAAGCGCTGCGACCTGGACTGCCGCCTGAAGCTTTTGCATCTACATTCAATTGATAAAGCGCCTGATAAAACTCTGTAAAAACACTGTCTGTCCTTCCCGCCTGTGAAGGATCCAATTTTAATGGAGTCTTTATCATATCCATTGTTTTTTTCACTTTTTCTGCCACTGTACGGCGATGGATGTTCTGTGCGTAAATAGTGGCAGATGCCAAAAATATGAGTGTCAACAATGCAGTAATCTTAGTTTTCATAAAAGTTCTTTTTTGAAACTTCAGAAATAAAGTTATAAAATAAAAAGGATTGCCCAAAGTGGTCAATCCTTTTTTAAAATTCACGATTTATTCATCTTTACTCTTTCACTTTCAACTATTCTGTTCACGTTGCCTTCTTTGAGGGCGTAGCGTAGCTTCCACTTCGTTTTTAAATTTAGTATATTGATCCGACGTAAAAATAGTTTTCAATTTAGCATCCCTATCTTCAGTCATTTTTTGAAAAGCGCTGCGGTCGGGGCGCTGGCCGGAAGCCCTGGCATCCTGGAACATTTTCATTTGCGCAGTGTAATAATCGGTAAAAACGCTATCAGTGCTGCTTACCTGGGAATCGTTGAGGCCCAACGGAGTAGTAATTTTATCCATAGTTGCTTTTACTCTTTCAGGGACAGTCATCCGTTGCATTCTCTGGGCATAAATGCCGGTTGTTGTCATTAATATTAATGCAATCAACATGGTGATCTTTGTTTTCATGTATTTTTAATTTTTGTTTTTTAAGTGGTTAAAGACTATTAAAAAATACTTTTTGTAAGTATTATTTCGTATGACCCTGCCTGCTACCTCCAGGGTGGCCTCCTACCATTCGCATGACTTGTCGGTTAATGGCAGAATCAAATTTTTGAATTTGTCCGGGGGTGCAGATATTTCTGATACTTTTAAAATAGTTGAACATTTGTATATCGAGCGTTTTTTGTTTTTGTGCTATAGAATCTGCATCGGCATTGAGGAATGAATCTGAAATACTTTGATTATACATTAAACCATAAAAGTTCTTTTTCGTATTCCTTAATTCATTGAATAATGGCCTTACTTTCTCTCTCTGAACTTTTCGTAAAGCCTGGTATTGATCCAACTGGTCTTTAGAAAATCCCACTTCATTCTGCAGAGAATTATACATTCCATTATATTCATGATTTCTTTGCCTTTTATCCACGGGCTTGCTCAATACAATGAAAAATATCAGCATAGCTATATTGGTAATCAAAAGAAAAATAATAATGGCAACAAGCGATTTTGTTTTTGTGATATTGTTCATTATGGCTTTGTATTTACAAATTCGTAAAAAGTGGAACTAACCTGGTTGTATTCATCTACTGTGGCAAGTTCATTGTTTTGACCGGAGGTATCATGATTCGATTTTTCGGAAGAAATGATAACGGAAGCATTAACCATAATTACCAGGCAAATGCAGGCAAAAGCTACGAGCGGCCTTGCTACAAAAGAAGAAATTTCTTCCCAAATACCTTTTTCTTTTTGCATACGGGCTTCCAGCCTGGTAAAGAAGTATGGATTGGGCGAAGCCTTTTTAATTCCATCAATGCTGTTGAGCGCATCTTCAATATTTTTGTTGAAATTATCTGGCATGGTTTTGTTTATTTTATTTCTACGTCAAACACTTTACTTTGACGTTATTTTTATAAAAATCCTTCTTTTATTTCAGCATTAATTTATAATAATTTTTTAAAATTAACTGAAGATTTTTTTTAGCTCTCTGGAGCAATGCGTCAACCGCAGAATCACTCAGTTTCATTATTTCACCAATTTCATTGTAACTTAATCCTTCTATTTTATTTAATACAAAAGCCGTTTTCTGTTTTCCCGGTAATTTTTCTATTGCTTTAAAAAGAATCGTTGCGCTTTCTTTATTTTCTAAACTCACACCCGGATGAAAAAAATCGGGTGGATCTATCAAAAGTTCGTCATTTTTACCATACAGGCTTTGAATAAATGCAAATCTTTTTTTTCTTTTTTTCTTTCTTATATGATCTAAAGATTTGGAAACCGTAATCCGGTAAAGCCATGTAGAAAATTTTGACTCTTCTTTGAAAGAATCTATAGATTCATATACCTGCATAAAAACTTCCTGTGCCGTATCTTCAGCATCTTCAGCATTTTGCAAAAGCCCCAATGCAGTATTATATACCATATCCTGCCAGGTTTCTACAATAGTTTTAAAAGCTTCCCTGTCTTTTTTTTTAAGCAGGGCAATCAATTCTCTTTCATCATTCAAAGCAAAAATATTTATTAGCTAAAGTTGAGGGCCCCCTGGTCCCCGGCCACCTCCAAATCCACGTCCGCCAAAGTGGCGAAATTCGCGGTCTCTTTCATCATTCTGAGGCTTCCCCTTGCCGAAGTTCTTTAATTTATAGGTAAATGTCAGCATAAAATATTGTTGCAACACCTGGTTTTGAATATCTTGGATATCAGAGTTGGTTACATTAACCGAAATGCTTCTATTTTGTTTTAAAAGATCGAAAACTGAAAGCCTTAATTCTCCATCCTCGTTTTTCAAAAATTTCTTTCCTATCGCAATATTCCACAACCAATAATCCTGGTTCTGTGTTGAAGATATTAATCCCTTGTAAAATTGATTAGTCAGGTTGTTATTAAAAAACCATCCATTCTTACTCAACAGGTTTGCACTTACTCCTGTCGATGAGGTGAAATAATTCTGATTCAGATTTGGCTGAAGCGTGTTTTTTACCGTATTGATATTTGCCGAATAAGACAAAGTAAAATCAACATATTCGCTGATATTACTTGACAAAACAGCACCTAAATTGTAATTGAAATTGTTGGAAATATTGTTCGCATTATCAATCATCCCCGGCTGCCTTGCATACCCAATTCCCCCGTTCCAGTTGAGATTCGATTTCATAAATTGTAAAGGTAATCCGAAAGTAAAAAAAGAACGGGCGCTAAGGTATCCATTCAGGTTCACCGGTTTAGACAATTGCGAACCCTTGAAAAGTGTTACGGTTGGAGATAATGCCGAATCTTTTTTAGCAATATATGTGGCATTGGCTACGTAATCGTTTAT
>DASSHD010000719.1:0-8827 GCA_035693085.1 Hanamia sp.
AAAAGCTGCTGAAGTATTACACGAAGCGGGTATTACCTCTTTTGCAATAATGGCTGAAAGCAAAGCAGAGGATATTAAAGAAATACTTGAAAAATCCGGTGGCCATTTTAATGCGCAAGACCCTACGAGTTGGGCTGAACAGGCACAGTTGGCCGCAGATGGGAAATGGGACGAATTAAAAACGCTCCAGGACAAATTGATTGCAGGACGATGAACGAAACTTACTATAAATAATATTTTTAAATGCCCTGATCTTGGGCGTTTTTTTTTGATACTAAGTACCTTTTGTTTTAATTGAAAAGTTTTTTGTTGATATATTTTGAAGAAATGCAAATTTATCGCAGTTATCAGGAAGAAAATATATTTTCGAAAAAGTATCGCACAAATCCTGTGTTTATTTAGGTTGCAAAAAGTGAGTCGCGATTTTTTTAAATCGAAATCTTATATATTTATTGGTTTGCTGTAAATGAATTTAAATTTAATTATTTAAAGATTCAATTCTATTTATAAATCCTTTAAACATCACATTATTTCGCAGTAACGGTTGTAAGAGAATCGGAGATCTGTAATTCTTTAAAATTTGCAACCCAAAAATTTAAACTTCCTTTAGTACATTTGCTTATCTGAAATTTTATTAACTCCTGATTTATGACCTTTAAACAGTTATTCACTTCTTCAATAGGTAAAAAAATAGTAATGGCCTTTACCGGTTTTTTCCTTATTACCTACCTTATTGTACATGCCGCAATAAATGCACTTATTTTTTTTGATGACGGCGGCAAGACTTTTGATACCGTAGCATCTTTTATGCTGCATAATTATATTGTAAGGATTTTAGAAGTAGGATTGTTTTTAGGTTTTATTTTGCATATTGTTCAGGGCCTCATGCTCTGGAAGCAAAACAAGGCGGCGAGAAAAATAGGTTATCAAAAACAGAAATACATATCAGAAATAACTTGGAATAGTCGCCTGATGGGATGGCTGGGCACATTTATACTTTTATTTTTGGTAATGCATTTATCCCAGTTTTGGGCCCACACTAAAGACGAATTGTATTTTCATGGGCCTGATATAAATCTGTATGAACAAATGAAAAAAATTTTTACCAACCCTGTGTGGTTTGTGTTGTATATGATTGGGCTGGCGTCTCTTTTATTTCATTTGCTGCATGGTTTTCACAGCGCCTTTGAAACCTTTGGTGTGAATAATAAAAGGTGGACTCCAGTTATAAGAGGCATCGGTGTTTTTTATTCCGTTGTTATCTGTTTATTATTTGCCTCCATGCCGTTAGCATTTATGGTGGGTTGGCTTCAATAGGTGAATATTGAATGGGTAAATCGAGGAAATTTTAAAGTCAAAATCTTAATATAACGTATGGTATTAGACGCAAAAATCCCGGCAGGTGAAATGGATCAGAAATGGACCAATTACAAAGACCATGTAAAATTAGTAAGCCCTGCAAATAAAAGAAAATTAGAAGTGATCGTAATAGGCACAGGCCTTGCCGGAGCCTCTGCCGCAGCCACTTTAGGCGAATTAGGCTATAAAGTAAAATCGTTTTGTTTCCAGGATAGTCCGCGTCGTGCACATTCCATAGCAGCCCAGGGAGGAATCAATGCTGCAAAGAATTATCAGAATGATGGGGATTCTGTTTTCCGCCTTTTTTATGAAACAGAGAAAGGAGGCGACTTTCGGTCACGAGAAGCCAATACGTATCGGCTTGCGCAGGTTAGTGGAAATATTATTGACCAATGTGTAGCACAGGGAGTTCCTTTTGCCCGTGAATATGGCGGATTATTAGCCAATCGTTCTTTTGGTGGAACGCAGGTGCAGCGCACGTTTTATGCTGCGGGACAAACCGGGCAGCAATTATTGCTTGGCGCTTATGGCGCATTGGAACGCCAGGTTGCACTTGGAAATGTAACCATGTATGCGCGCCATGAAATGCATGATATTGTAAAAATTGATGGTAAGGCAAGAGGAATCATTGCAAGAAATTTAGTTACCGGAAAATTGGAAAGATATTTTGGGCATGCAGTACTTATTTGTTCAGGTGGATACGGGAATGTTTTTTATCTGAGCACTAATGCCATGGGAAGTAATGTAACTGCTGCATGGAAATCGCACAAAAAGGGTGCTTGTTTTGCCAATCCATGTTACACACAAATTCATCCTACATGCATTCCTGTTACAGGAGATCATCAAAGTAAGCTTACCCTGATGAGTGAAAGCCTTAGAAACGATGGAAGAATTTGGGTACCCAAACAAAAAGATGATAAAAGAAAACCCAATGAAATTCCCGAGGATGAACGTGATTATTATTTGGAAAGGAGGTATCCTGCATTTGGTAATCTTGGGCCACGTGATGTAACATCTCGTGCCGCAAAAGAAAGGTGTGATGCGGGTTACGGCGTAGGTACTACAAAAAAAGCGGTGTATCTTGATTTTGCAAATGCAATAAAACGCTATGGGAAAGCCCAAGCTCATAAGCGTGGATTACACGATTCTCCGGAAGCGACGATTATTGAATATGGTAAAGAAGTAATTAAAGAAAAATATGGTAATCTTTTTGAAATGTATGAAAAGATAACCGGCGAGAATCCATATAATGTGCCTATGCGGATATATCCTGCGGTACACTATACAATGGGAGGACTATGGGTTGACTATGAATTGATGACCACCGTTCCGGGATTGTATTGCCTCGGTGAAGCTAATTTCAGTGATCACGGCGCTAACAGGTTGGGAGCTTCAGCATTAATGCAGGGTTTGGCAGATGGATATTTTGTGATTCCCTATACAATTGGAAATTACATGTCAGGCGAAATACGCACTCCTGCTATTCCAATAACACATCCTGCTTTTGAAGAAGCAGAGAATGCAGTAAGAGAAAGGATTGAAAAATTAATGAGTATCAAAGGGAACGAATCCGTTGAAAGTTTTCATAAAAGACTTGGCCATGTCATGTGGGAAAAATGCGGAATGGCGCGTAATGAAAAAGGATTAAAAGAAGCCATTGAAGAAATAAAAGCATTACGAAAAGAGTTTTGGGAGAATGTAAGAATACCCGGAGACATTTTTGAAATGAATCCTGAATTGGATAAAGCGGGTAGAGTAGCGGATTTTCTGGAATTGGGGGAATTAATATGCATAGACGCTTTAAACCGAAGAGAAAGCTGTGGCGGCCATTTCAGGGAAGAAAGCCAAACCGAAGAAGGAGAAGCAAAACGTATAGATGATGAATTCAGTTATGTGGCGGCCTGGGAATATACAGGTAATGGTGAAGTGTTGAATAAAGAGCCATTGACATTTGAATTGACTAAGCCAAGTGAGAGGAGTTATAAATGATTTAATTATTAAATTAATCGATTATTAAATTATTGATTACTGGATAATTGTTTTTAATTACATATTAATTGCTTAATGGAAAATGCCTGACAATTATTTAAAACTAAACGATATAGAATGTTACCGAATAGCTTTTCACTTAAGCAACTACGTTTGGTCAATTGTAATTCAATGGGAGTGGTTTTCAAAAAAGGTAGTAGGAGCACAGTTTGCGGAAGCTGCTGATTCTATTTCAGCAAATATTGCAGAAGGTTTCGGGCGACATTTTAAAAAAGATAAAATCAAATTTTATAGCTATAGTAAAGGATCTTTAAAAGAAAGTTTAGATTGGAATGAAAAGTCAAAAGTTAGAAAATTAATAACAGCAGAAGAGTACGATCATATTTTTGGGGAACTTAATAAGTTACCAAAATCTATAAACTCATTAATCAAATTTACTAATGAAAAACTTCCTTATTAAGTCCTGCCTAATAGTTAAATAATATAATAATAAAATAATTAAAGTATGGAACACTACAATATGAATCTAACCCTCAAAGTCTGGCGTCAGAAAAACTCAGAATCTAAAGGCTATTTTGAAACTTTTCAGGTAAAAGATATTTCATCAGAAATGTCATTCCTGGAAATGTTTGACGTGCTTAATGAAAGATTAGTTAGTGAAGGCAAAGAGCCGATTACTTTTGACCATGACTGCCGCGAAGGTATTTGTGGTGCATGTAGCATGTATGTAGATGGGCGCGCCCACGGGCCATGGCAAAAAAATACAGTTTGCCAGTTACACATGCGTGCCTATAAGGATGGAGATACAATAGTAGTTGAGCCCTGGAGGTCTAACTCATTCCCTGTAATAAAAGATCTGATGGTTGACAGGTCAGCTTTTGACCGAATTATTGAGGCTGGCGGTTTTATTTCTACCAATACAGGGAACGCAGTAGATGCAAATGCAATCCCTGTGGATAGATATGTGGCAGATGAAGCTTTTGACGCAGCCGCCTGTATCGGTTGCGGAGCTTGTGTTGCCGCTTGTCCCAATGGTTCTTCCATGTTATTTGTAAGTGCAAAAGTTTCGCAGTTAGCATTGCTGCCACAGGGAAATCCCGAAAGAAAAACCAGGGTACTCAATATGGTAAAACAAATGGATAAAGAAGGCTTTGGCAATTGCGGAAATATTCATAATTGCGAAGCTGAATGCCCTAAAGGGATTTCTGTAAGGAATATTGCCAGGCTAAACAAAGAACTTCTTCGCGCAGGGCTTACATCTGAGACGGTAAAATAAAACAGTTTATAGATCAATCTCAATAAAAGTAATTGGGAATTCTGTTTATTTGTTGCTTTACTGCTTTCGGAATTTCTGAACCACTTTTTCCAATTTCTCATAAATAATTCATTTTTTAGAATTGAAAAATACAGCTCCGAAGGATAAGAAACTTAGGATGATTGTCGTTAGTATGTAAATTCGGGTGTCCTTTAAATCATAAAAACATATCTTTAATGTTTTGTAAAATCCTACTGCTTGAAACCGGAGCAATTATACATCCTCATTCTGTGTTTGCTATTTTATATTAACGGCTTTTCGCAACAGAACCCGGCTTCGCTTTCCAATCTCCGGAGTAAAAAGATTTCTACTAAAATAAATCCGCTTTTGCTTGATAGCAACAGTATTATTCCCAATACAGTAGTGCTTACAGGAATTCCGGAAGATGCTTATACTTTGGATTACATCAATTCTGAGATTACATGGAAATCCAAAAATCTGCCTGATAGCGTTTTTATTACTTATAGAGTATTTCCTTATAAATTGAATTCTGTTACCAGGCATTTTAATTACGATAGTATCCGGTTTAATTTTGCAATGGAAAAGCCCTACACTCTGAAAAGCAACCAGTTTCAAAATAAAATAATTGACTTTGGTAATATTAATTATAATGGAAGTTTTGGCAGGGGAATCACGATAGGCAATACACAGGACGCTGTGGTCAGTTCTACATTAAATCTTCAACTCAGTGGCTACATCGGCGACAGCCTGCAACTTACAGCTGCCATCAGTGATAACAATATTCCTATTCAGCCAGAAGGGAACACTCAAAACATCAGGGATTTTGACAGAATTTACATGCAAATAAGAAAACATGGATGGCAGGCAAATTTCGGAGATATAGATATAAGACAAAGCCATAATTATTTTCTTGATTTTACAAAAAGAATACAGGGAGCCTCTTTCCAGACAGATAATGTAATTAACAAAAACATGAGCAATTCACTTATGGTAAGCGGCGCTATTACCAAAGGAAATTACATGAAGGACATCATTACTCCCATAGAAGGAAACCAGGGACCATACAAGCTTTACGGTGCTAATAATGAGATCTACTTTGCCGTGATAGCCGGTACAGAAAAGGTTTACATTGATGGAGAATTGCTAACAAGAGGGGAGGATAAAGACTATATTATTGACTATAATACTGCCGAACTAACGTTTACGGTTAAACGATTAATTACAAAAGACAGCAGGATTCAGGTAGAGTTTCAATATTCTAACCAGAATTATCTTAATTCTATATTATATGCCAATGATGAGCTGAATGTCAACAAAAAGCTGAAAGTGAGCATCGGCGCTTATCAGAATTCAGATGCAAAGAACTCTTCCATTAGCCAGACACTTACTACAGATCAAAAACAATTTTTATCGCAATTGGGAAACCATATTGACAGCGCAGTTTATCCTAACGCTGCCGTGCCTGATACATTTGCAGTAAATAAAATTTTATATAAGAAAATGGATACCACCTATAACGGGATTCAAGATACTATCTATGTGTATTCTGTGAGCCAGACTGATACATTGTACAATCTTTCTTTTACTAATGTGGGTACCGGTAAAGGTGATTACACCATTCTCAATAATGGTAATGCCAATGGCAGAGTTTTCCAATGGGTGCAGCCTGTGAATGGCGTTAAACAAGGCGATTGGGATCCTGTAATTTTATTAATTGCACCTCAAAAGCATGTAGTACTTACAGCCAGTGCTCAGTATTCTTTTAATGCCAAATCTTCTGTCAAAGCAGAAGTGGCGATGAGTAATTATGATGTGAACACTTTCTCTGTCAAAGATAAAAGTGGTGATAAGGGTGCTGCTGCTAAAATAGACTACGTAATGAACCAAAATGTATTTAAGAATTTGAAATCCGGTTTAGTATTAAAAACTGATGTGGGATATGAATTTGTTCAGGATAAATTTAAACCGGTTGAAACCTTACGCAATGTAGAATTTAACCGTGACTGGAGCCTTCCATTTAATGCACCTGCGGCTACTGAAAATCTAATCAATGCTTCCATGCAATTAAGTGACCCTAAAGATAATTTTTTGAAATATCAATTCACCAGTTACAATCGCAGCGATCAATACGAGGGTATAAGAAATTCAATAGAAAATGCTATGGTACTAAATGGATGGCATGTAAGCGATAAATTTTATATTACTAATATCAATAGTGCTATACAAAAAGGATCGTACACACGGCCTTCTATTGATGTATATAGAATTTTTAACGGATTAAAAGATATGAAAATAGGTGCGGGATATTCTTCAGAAAATAACCAACAACTCGATAAAACGGGCGATACATTGCAACCTATTAGTTTTGCTTTCAACACATGGCAGGTATATCTGAAATCATCAGACAAAAAACCCAATAAATGGGGTATTACTTATTCTACAAGGGAAAATAAAATTCCTTTTCAAAAAGGATTGATAACGCAGGATAAAAGCCAGGATATTAATTTTATGACCGAATTAATGAAAAACGAACATGAACAATTGAGAATGAATGTTACTTACAGAAAACTGGATGTGATCAATGCGGGAGTTTCTAACGAGCAAAGTGATAAAAGTTTATTAGGCAGATTAGAATATGCTGTTAATGAATGGAAGGGTTTTGTGAAAGGAAGTGTATTGTACGAGGTTGGTTCGGGTCAGGAACAAAAGCTGGAATACACGTATCTTCAGGTGCCTGCCGGGCAGGGGTATTATACATGGAACGATTATAATAAAGACGGAATCCCTCAATTGAATGAGTTTGAGGTAGCTGTTTTCGATGATCAAAAAACATGGATCAGGGTTTTTACTCCTACCAATAATTATGTGAAAGCTAATTACATCCAGTTTAATTATAATTTTACGCTTAATCCTAATTTTATAATACCTGCAAATACTACAAAGAATTTCCTGAAATTTTTAAGAAAATTCAGTACCAGTTCATCTTTGCAAACCAATAAGAAACAAGTTTCCGATGGCGGATTTGAATTCAGTCCTTTCAGTAAAAAAATTATAGATACTTCTTTACTTTCATTAAATTCTTTTTTATCAAATACCATTTATTTTAACCGGACCAACAGCGTGTGGGGAATAGATATTACACATAGATTGAATAGTTCCAAATCGCTTTTGAATTACGGTTTTGAGAGCAACTCGTTCAGGGATTTATCTATAAAAGGGCGATGGAATTTAACCCGTTCCATTGTTACTACTTTTACAAATAAATATGACCGTAACAAACTGGTTAATCCCACATTTGCCAACAGGAATTACCAGGTCAATGAGTTTTCTGCAGAGCCTTCAGTAAGCTATATTCACAAAAGCAATTTTAGGGTAAGTCTTATCTACACTTACGATACAAAAAAGAATGTACTGGGTGATTCATCAAAGGCATTCAACAATCAACTTGCTGCAGAAGTAAAATACAATGTGCTTTCCAACGGAACCATCAATGGGAGATTCTCTTTTAATAATATCAATTTCACAGGCGACCCCAATAGTACCGTAGGATATGTTTTATTAAACGGATTGTTACCCGGAAAAAATTATTTATGGAATCTGGAACTTACAAAAAGGCTGACTGGAAATATAGAACTCAATTTGCAATATGAAGGAAGGAAACCCGGCACCAGTTCGGTAGTTCACACAGGAAGAGTTTCCTTAAGAGCTATTTTTTAATTATTGAATAAAAGAAAGAATTCAAAATGTTGATAGTGCAGTAAACCAACAAATAAAAGGTTTTTCATTTCAACCTTATGAAGCCCTGGATGACCTTTTATAAATCCCTGATATTTTTTCAACTCTTTATTTACTGACTCTTCTGCGTTTTTTTTGATTTGTAAAAAATTCCGCAAAGCTGTCAAAGTCTTTTCTGTACGAAAGCTGAATTCCTGTACGGTTACTTCGTGTAACCCCAGCTATGTCTCCAATGTCTGCTTCACTTCTGTTGAATCCGATAACCCTCAATCTTCCATCAGGAGTAATCAGGTATTCAAAAGAAACATCAGGAGTAAATAAGAAATTTGAGTTGGAACTGGTAACAGTCTGCGGGAGCCTGTAATCTATATTGCCGCCTACATTCACTAATAATTTATTATTTAAAAAATTAGTTTTCACGCCGAAATTTCCAACATTTTGAATTTCTTTTTGATTGGCGCCTCTCTG
>DASSHD010000720.1:0-3907 GCA_035693085.1 Hanamia sp.
GAAGGATATTTCTTTAAATAAATGTTCGGAAACCAATTATCAAAATCTTTAACTCCGTTCATTTCAGAGATAAAATAGTTTTCGTAAAGCACCAGCCAGGATTTACTTTTCAAAACACGATTTGCTTCCTGTAAAAACTGATCAATATTAAGCCAATGAACTCCGGACGAAACAGTCAGGATGTCAAAATAATTATTCTCAAAAGGTAAGTTTTCAGCAGAAGCCTTTGAATATTTTATCTGTTGGGGATTTAAAACAAGTTTCAGCATTTCATCGGAAATGTCTGTACCAAAAACATTTTGAGCAATGTCTAAAAGTGCATTTGTTGAAAGTCCTGTTCCACAAGCAACGTCTAAAGCATTTTCAAGTTTATTGTCAATCTTTATAAATTCCCTGATATGCTTTATTGTATTCCTGTGAAAAAAAGGCCTTCCTTTTGCGTAACGTTCTGCGGCATTTTTCGGGCTGAAGTAATTCATAACATTTTTAATGATTTCTTCTCTACGTTGCTAATTTATACTATAAGATATTCTTCGTCAAAAAATTTATTACCGGTTGATGTGATATAAATCATGAATAAAAAGTTGATGTGCAGTAAACCTACCCTGACTACCGTACAGGCAGGCTACCGGAAGGCAGGCAAACAAATAACCCCGATTTGTATTTTGCTGCCTTCACCTTGAATGCAACTGTATTACTTACCCACCATACATTTCCAATGATCATAAAGTTACTTTTTCAAATACACAGTAAGGATATTAAACCCAAGGTCTGCGGAAAACAGGAAGATGCGTTTGATTCTCAGTCATGAGATTGCCATGATGCGGGATATGTATTATAATTTGAAGTTCAATAATGAGCCCTGCAATAATTGTCAAGGATGGCGACTCTTCTTCCAATTCCGCCATTTACCATCAATTTCAATCCAATTACTCAATAGAATCCGCCTTGTATATAATGCAAAAATTCCTCAAAATATTTATAGATAGATTTGTTTAGGGCATTCATAATTTTTATAAAACTTATATCAATAAATAATTTTTTATCCTTATTTTAACCCTGAAAAATTGTGATGTAACATGTCTGTTAAAAACCATTCTTTATAACTTGAATTTACAAAAACGATATTTTTTGATCCTGATATTTTTTACAATTGCTATTTGTAATTTTAGAAATATTAATGCACAAACCAATACTATAGATAGTTTAGAAAACTGGATAAAAAATAATCCAAAAGTGGATTCTCAATACATAGCCACTTTACACAAACTTAGCTATCGCTATATAGAAAATAATATTAGCAAATCATTCAAATATTATGAGAAGGTAGCCACATTAAGCGATAGTCTTAATTTTATGTATGGTAAGTCGTTAGCTCAAATTAACCTTGGGATACTGCTAAGTAACTCTGCCAACTATGAAGGAAGTAACAGCGCTTTTTTTAAAGCTGTTGAATATGCAGACGCTTGCGGAGCGCTCCGGTTGAAAGCTATTTCACTAAATAACATAGGCGACAATTTCAAAGTCCTGAATGATTTTGAGAAATGCCGTCAATACACCCGGGAGGCAATTACCATAAATACTCAATTGGGGGCATGGCGCGGAGTGGCAGTCAATTATGAACTGCTGCAGGAATGTGATTTGAAAGAGAAATTATACACTGATGCAAAACACAACCTGGATCTCGGAATGCCTTTTGCGTTAAAGGCAAACGAAAATTATATTTTTTCACAATACTTTTTGGGCTATGGAAAATTGCAGGCAATTGCCAAAAATATTGATTCTGCAAATTATTTTTTTGACAGAGCTTTGAAACAGGCAAGCATTCAAAATGATTTGCAAAACAAATACGATGTATATATAGCAAAAGCAGAATATTTGCATAATTTAACGCCGGATAAAAAAATTGAATTATTAGATAATGCTCTTGCAATAGCCCGCGAAACGCGATATATGGAAGGTATTTCGAAGGCAGCAAATTTATTATCCAATGTATATGATTCAATGAAAAATAAAGATTCCTCTCTATCCTATTACCGTATTTATCGCGCAGCCAATGATTCCGTTTTTTCTGAAAACAACAGACGCAATACAGTCATTAAAGAAGCAGACTGGCTGATAAAAGGGAAGGAAGTTGAAAATGCACATTTGAAAGAACTTTCTGCAATTCAAAAAAGAGATATTCTTTTTAAAAACGCTTTGCTGATTTCAACCGCGGGTTTATTAATATTGATTATTGCTACTTCTATTGTAATCAATAAAAACATACAGTCGAAAAAGAAACATACTGAAGCTGAACTCAAACAAAGAATTACAGAAATGCAAATGCAGTCTCTTAGGGCTCAAATGAACCCTCATTTTATTTTTAATTGCCTTAACAGTATTGAAAATTTCATAATGAAAAATGATAAAATAGCGGCAAGCGAGTATCTGAATAAGTTTTCGGAATTAATAAGGATCATGCTTGAAAGCGGCCGTGTAGGACTGGCTCCCTTCACAAAAAACATGGAAGGTATCAAATTGTATGTGGAACTGGAACAATTGCGTTTTGATCATAAATTCTGTTTTAAATCAGACATTGATCCTCAATTATTGAATGGTGATTACAAAGTACCTCATTTGATGATACAGCCATATATTGAAAATGCAATACTGCACGGATTATCACAAAGTGAAGGCGAAAAATTAGAATTAAAGTTATCAGCTTATCTGGAAAATGACTATATTATTTATATAATTGAAGATAATGGAATAGGACGTGAAAGATCATCGAAATATAAACTTCAAAACAGACCAGATCATAAAAGCATTGGTATTGAATTAACCCGGGAAAGGATCAATATTTTTAATCAACAGCGAAACGGCGAAGGAGGAGTTGTGATTACAGATTTATATGATGAGAATAATGAGCCTATAGGTACAAGAGTTCAAATAAAAATAAAAGCCGCATAAAATGTTTCTATTATTAAGGGTGCATTTAAAATTGTCGCATG
Organism: Hanamia sp.; assembly: GCA_035693085.1. Lineage (GTDB taxonomy): Bacteria > Bacteroidota > Bacteroidia > Chitinophagales > Chitinophagaceae > Ginsengibacter. Next base: position 2,994 of record DASSHD010000720.1, read on the forward strand.
GGGTTTTAAGGTTGCTAACATTGTATATGGATATTCTCGAGCTAAAACGAACTTAGAGGTTGGCAATCTGAAATGTACCCGCTATTAATCAATAAAAGTAAATGATATGGAACCTTTAAAAGCAATATTGGTTGATGATGAACTTCCAAGCCTGCAAAACCTGCAACAAAAATTAGGAGAATTTTGCCCCGATATTTCTGTCGTTGCGATGGCCCGAAAACCGGAAGAAGCTATCCAATTAATAGAACACCACCAGCCGGATGTAATTTTTTTAGACATAGAAATGCCACGAATGAATGGTTTTAAAATGCTGGAAGAAATAAAAGAAAAAAACTTTGATATTGTATTTATTACAGCGTATAATCATTATGCCATTGATGCCATACGCATCAGCGCTTTTGATTATTTAGTAAAACCCGTAGCAATAAAGGATCTGCAAAATTCTGTAAATCGTCTTATCAATAATCATCGTCATCAAATGCCCGAAAAAATAGATGTGCTACGCCATAATCTTTCAAACTCCAGAACGCAAAATGATAAAATAACTATTGTAACTAATGAAGGCGTTGATTTTTATGAAATCAATCAAATTATAAGGATAGAATCCAGTTCCAATTACAGCAAAATCCATTTTAAAGATGGTAAAGTTCTTTTAGTTACCAAACTTCTCAAGGACTTTGAAGAAATTCTGACGCCTTATCGTTTTTATAGAATTCATAATTCGCACCTGATCAATTTGAGTTATATCAAGAAATATTTGCGTGGAGATGGCGGCCAGGTAATCATGCAGAATGATGAAATAATAGACGTAGCAAGAAGAAAAAAAGAAGAATTTTTGAAGTTGATAAGTTAGTTAGTTTTCAATAAAATCACAAACCATATAGTTAACGGAAAGAATCTTATTTTCCTTCTGA
>DASSHD010000721.1:0-4924 GCA_035693085.1 Hanamia sp.
TTTAGTTATCCTTCCAAATTTTTGTTTGTGGGAATTGTTACTAATATTTAAAGGCAAATTTAAAACTGCTACGCGTCGCCTGTTTAATAAACATGGAAGGTCGGCCAATGTAGAAGGAATTAATTTTAAATGCAGGTATTATAATCCCTCTTACGTAATTAAAAATCTCAAAAATGAATTTAATGTGTTGAGCATAGAAGGATTGTGTGTTTTAGTGCCACCGTCTTATATTGAATATTTTGCAGACAAACATCCGGGAATATTTTCTATGCTTTGCAAAAAAGAAGATAAATGGAAAAATTATTGGCCATGGAAATATATTGGCGACTATTATATAATCTCACTTCAAAAGAAATATTAGAAGCTTTTTAAAACAATCAGACGGAAACTGCCAGTCCGTTTAATAATCTTTGTACCCTTGATTCGTACTGTTGCACCACCTTAGCCTGAAAATTTCTCGGATCAGGTTTGGAAAAATGCCTGCTTACCATCATCCCAATCCTTACGCCGTGATTATTTACTTTTCCCTGTTGCGTTTTCTTAACCCATCGTTTGTCGGTTAAGTTCATCAACCATCTGTCTGTTATATCACCCAGCCTGGAAAAGAATATTTTTTCAAAACATTTTCTCAGAAATACTTTTTTGATATTGCCTGATCCAATAAAGCGGGCATTTTTTTCGGGAAAGAATTTATTGGTCCAGGAATTTTCTTCAATGAAATTCTTAAAACAATCTTTTCCCTGCAAGGGTAATAGGGTAACAATTTCCATTGCTGTAAAAATGTTTTTTTCGCTAATTACCAAACTTATTTCATCAATATAGTAGTTCATGCAAAACCAATGTTGTTTACCAACCAGGAAACTCAGCTTCTTTAAAAGATGCATACAGGTTCTTGCGATCCATAAACGATTTGCCGAGGTGATAATAAAGAAATCTATGTCAGAATCTTTTGCAGCAAAATTTTTAGATAACGATCCTGAGACAGCTATTGATTGCACAAATGGAAACCAACTTAAAATTTTTGCCACTTTTTCTGCAATGGCAATTTGTTTGATTGCATGTTTATTTCCTAATCGCCTTCTTTCTGCAATTACCGGATGGTCCTTTAATGCATAGAATTCATCTAACTTAAATATAACATGTTCGCTTAATAACAGGTTAAGAGATTCATCCAGGATTGATTGATCATGCTTTTCTGAAGAAAATGATAATATCTCTTCCCTGGTAAGCGGATAATTAAACACATCAAAATAAGCAAGTGTTTTTAAAATATTTTGGCTTGCTTTATTCAACTGTATTAAAATTATGTATTGTAATGAATTGTTTTTTACTTTCTTTTTGTAAAAGCCCTAATTTTTGATATTTCAAAAAAGATAACCTGGCGGTTTGTTTGGCGATTAAGAAACCATAATATCCGTCCAAAAAACCCAATCGTAAAAAGTAACCATTAAAGAAAGACCATGCCGGGCTGAGAAAAATTTTGGACCAATGTTTATTTTGCCCCGATTCAAATAATGACTGAGCGGCAATGGTGCTCATTCTCGCATTTCTTTCCAGATGTTCTTCTAATGTTTTGAAAGTAAAATGCAGAATATTGCCTTCGAGAAATTGGGGTGGTTCATCGTGGGTGAGTTGAATTTTATCATGTGGGTTCATTCCTCCCCATTTAGCAATTTGCTTATTAAAAAGCCGAACTTTCCGATCAGGATACCATAGCCCGTGATTTATAAATCTGCCACGATAATAATTGTAACGATTCATGCAATATGCGTTAAATTTAAAATCTCTCTTAGCTTCACGAATAGAATAGATCAGTTCTGCGCTTAAAGCTTCATCTCCATCAAGGCTCAGGACATAATCATGTTTTGCCAATTGCAATGCTTTGTTTTTTTGTTCTTTATAACCGGTAAATTCATCTTGTTTTACAATTGCCCCCTTACGTCTTGCTATGGCTACCGTTTTATCGGTGGAGAATGAATCCAATACAATAATCTCATCAGCAACACGCCAAAGCGAATCAATGCAACGGCCGATATTGTCTTCTTCATTATAGGTTATTATTACTGCTGATAAGGGTTTCATGACACAATTCATCAAATGTTTCAGAAATTAAAACGGAATAAAATAAAACAGGGTTGCCTTCAATAACAAAAATCATAATGGTGAAGACGCATTTTCTTTTGAAGTGCTAAGAAGAAAAAAAGAGAAAAAGAAGCTGTAAAAAAAGATCCCTTTATTTACATCCAATATATTTTCAGAAAAAGAAACAATGGCAATCACGATCAAAAATGAAACTAATAAAAAGTCTTTGTTTTTCCTGGCCGATTTGAATCCAAAATAAAGTATGTACAAATACAAAAGCAATCCTGGTATGCCTGATTTTATCCAAAAACTAAGATACTGGTTGTGTGAATTCAATTCAAGTAAGTATGACAAATAAAATTTATTTTCAAAATATTCATTTTTCAAAATATACTTTTCTGATCCACCGCCATAGCCGGGGAAAGGAGATTTAGATATTATCTTCATTTCCAAATTCCATCTATCCATGCGTGTTTTTGACAAATCCACTGTAACTGCATTTTCTGTTAAATCATTTTCAAATTCACTTATATACCTCTCTTTAAAAGAATCAATATTTGTAATGGCCAAAACAATTAATAAAAATGCTAAAAATGATACAACAGAAAAAAGTAATCTTTTTTTTCCATGCAATAGCAAAGCAGGTATCAGGAATATTACAATTATAGCCAAAGAAATAAAAACTGCCCGGGAAGACAGCTGTATAAGACCTGTAAAAAGAATAATTGCAAATAAAATATATTTCAAATTCTTAATCACCGGGACACGGAAAAAAAGATAGAGAAATATACAGATAGAAAGACTTACATACATGGAAAGATAAGTTGCGTGCAATTCAATAGGCGCTGAAAACTTTTGATTTATAAACTGTTTACTTACTATGGAGAAAAGCGGCAAATGGAAATAATGAATGACGTAAAACGCATCTATATATAAATAAATGATTGTGATTGTACAGGTGAAAGCAAAAATTTTCAAAAGAGAGAATTTATACTTACTCAGATTAATATTGGTTACAGAAAGACAAACAGGGAATAACAAAATTCCGAGCTGATGTTCAACATCTTTAAATCCTTCTGAAGGGTAATTGCTATAGATGATAGTAATTAAATTGAGAAAAAAAATGGATGCAATGATCCATACAGTTTTATTTTTAAGTCCAGGTAATTTATTTTTTTTAAGTTGTATTAATGTGTGGACCGAAAAGCAGGTAAGGAGGATCTCACTGAAAAAATGTTCAAAAGGCAGCCCTATAAGGAAAAAGGCAAGAAGGTAATAACTAATCTTATTGTCAAGTGTATCATTTATGAAAAATAATTTTTTCATTTTAAATGTTGGTTATAGCAATAAATTATGAAATCATTGTATTGCTCAATGATATTTGGCCAATTGTATTTTCTTTCAATTTTTAATAAATTATTTTGTACCATTTGCTCTTCTTTTTTATTACGATTTACTGATTCTACTAATTCTTTTACATCTTTTGCTGATTGAAAATAATAAGCATCCTGCTGCAGTACAGATCTGTTAAATTCATTTTGATGAGCTGCGATAACCGAACCACTGCCCATGGCCTCAAGCAAAGATGGATTGGTTCCACCTACACTATGTCCATGAAAATAAAGACTTGAAAAAAACTTTAGCGTATGAGTAACTGCGGTATTATAAATAGCTCCTGCAAAAAGAATGCGCTTGTCAGCTTTAAATTTTTGTTGAATTTTATGGCCAAAAGAATTATTGGTATTTCCAATAACTAAGAAATTTTTTGTAGAATTACTGTTCTTAAATCCTTCCAGAATTGTTTCAATGTTATTTTCAGGCTCCATACGGGCTATTAATAAAAAATATTCCTTTTTGGAAATATGATAGAATGGCAACAGGGAATTGTCGTTCAAAGCGCTAATCTCGCTACCATAAGGAATATGTTTACATTCTATCTGATATTTGTTTTGTAGATAATTTTGAATAACAATTGAATCGGCAATATAAAAATCACTGTATTTTATTGCCCACTTTTCCGCATATTTAAGAAATTGCCTGGTCAGGTAATTAAACTTGCTTCTTTTCCATTCAAGCCCATCCATATTTGAAATGATAACAGGCTTTTTTGGAAAAAATTTGCCCCATACTGAACTACTGGTATAGCCTAAAAACAAAAGGACATCAAAATTTTGTTTCCGTGCATGTTGAATACAATTCCAGTCATAAATAAATTGTCCGGCAGTTCCTAATTTGTATTCCGGGTCGTAACAATGTTGTATATGCACTCCATGAAAATCATTTTGCTGGTAAGGATGATTATGCGAATTATAAACCGTTACATCGTGTCCTTTATTAACCAATCCTACGGAAATGCATTCAGCCATTTTTTCGAATCCTCCATAATAATTAGGGATTCCACGGCAACCGATTATTGCGATTTTTAGTTTCATGATATTGATAATATTTTTTGATAAGCTTCCAGAGTTTTGCATGCAGCATTTCGCCAGGTATAATTGGCAAATATTTTTTGTTGAAATATTTTGGGGTATTCTGCTTTACTGGCTTTATCTGTTGCTGCGAGGATGGACGAGGGAGAAGAAGGATCGCAATAGAAGGCATAACCATTGCAATATTCAGAGGCATAACCCCTGTTGGTAATTACCACATTGCATCTCATAGCAGCCGCCTCTAAGGTTGACAGGCCACAGGTTTCGAACCAGCTTGGCAAAATATGCACTTTGGCTTTCTGATAATATTTTATCAATTTTTCATGCGGAAGATGGTCAATGAAATGAATATTTTTCGCTGCTATTTTTTTACATTGCACATAATAATCCGCTTGATTGACGGCATAATTTCC
>DASSHD010000722.1:0-2299 GCA_035693085.1 Hanamia sp.
CTTTGAAACATATAAAAGAAAAAGCCAGGAGGCTATTTAAAAAAATTACTTAAATAGATTTTTTCTCTTACCACAAATTCATTTTCACTATCAATCTACCAAAAGATATAAGACAAATTTTATACCAATTTTAATTTATGAGCGGCTAAAATTTAGCCATGTGAATAAGTTTGTTTTGCAGCATTTGGAGATTCAATTATTATTGTGGTATGAGAGATGCCCTAAAGAACTGTTTCAGCAATCAGATTACTTTAGAAGATAACAGTCAGTTTTATTACACAATTAGCCCTTACGAATTGACCAATGCACTGGGCAATATTATTGCTGTTTTACAGGAATATAATTTTACAAAAAAAGACGATAATAACGGTCAATTTTCCTGCAAATTATACAGGACAAAAGAAGGCAACTGGTATGATGTTGAAGTGGCAGAAATAGTTACTGAAAAAGGTATTTTAAGATTGCTGAAATCAGCTATTGATGCAAAAGAAAATGGTATAATTTTAAAAAAATTCCATTGAAATATTTTAGTTTAAATATGCCATTATTCCTTCCAGTTTCATTGCAATTACTTTAGCTATTTCTTGGATAATATCGTTCAATTTAAACCAGAAATATTTTTGTCTTGTTCGATAGTTTCATGAAATTTGTAGATGCCAGATTTCTCTTTTTTATTTTGAACGGCAACCCTCATTTGCAGGTATTTATGTACTTTCTTTTTGTGGTAGATAGCATTTAGTTTGGCGCTTGTAAATATGAAGTTGAAGTCAAATGTTGAAACTTGCATAATGTCGTTTTAAAGTTACATGAAATTACTAAATTCATGATAAGGGAAGTAGCGAAGAGATATTTAATCAGATCATTTACGGGATTATTTTTTCAGAGAATATGCAGAAAAATTCCGAACCGGTTATAAAAAGGAGAATAGCAAGTGCAACAACCTATCTGATTCTTAATGCAATAAGTAAAGAAATGCTGTTTCCCAAAAAGATCTATCGAAATGTGGTACTAAATTGCGTCCAGATGGTAATAAAATTCATCATGGAAAAGATCTGGAAGATATCGAAGGAATATGATTTTTTGAATATTAGGAATTTTCAAGTTTAATTTTTAATTAATTCATTTAAAATTCTAATTTATATTTTACCTTAAAGGTCTCCGGAATTATAGCCTAAAAAGTTGATTATTGAATTTTTCCTATAAATCTTTCCTCTTAAATTTTTTTAAAGAAATCATTAAAGGAAAAATGATCCAGATGGTTAATCCCAGTAAAGAAAGAATAATTCCGGTACCATTTCCAAAAAATTCACGAAATACGGCGCCAGTGTAGCCCATCAGAGCAGAAATATCCATTTGTAAAAGTATCTGAATACGGCCAAGATCAATAGGATTTAAAAAACTAAATGCTATCATTATTTTTTCCAGAGGATAATCCTGGAACTGGAATAGAAAGAATAAAACCAACGCATCGAAAATTAATGAAAAATAAAGCCAGAGTAAAATTGACAATCCGATTCCTTTTGCCTTATCCCTTGTAAGGCCTGCGGCCAGCATGGCAATGCTTACAAAAACAACAGTTAAGAAGAGCCCCATAGCTATCATCATAAATCCCGTGGCATCGGCATGATACAATAAAACAGGGATACCGGCGCCAATGAAAAAAGCAAGAGAAAGGGATGAGGCCAAACCACTGAATATACTAAGCCAGATGGTTCTTCTTTTTAACGGCTGACTCACGAGTAATTCAATAAATTCAGAACTGTTATAAATGTATATGGTTGAAAAAATAATACAGATCAATGGCACAATGATCAATATGATGTTTAATAAACTAAGTAATCCTTTGGCCGCGTTATCTTCAAGATTGAAAACACTCAATGATATTACCAGTAACAATGCAGTATAGATCAAAACAATTTTATTCTGAACAATATCAACGATTACATATTTTAATAATTTTTTCATGCGACTACTTCCTCCTGATGAAGCATTATTTTTGCTATGGCCTTTGATAATTTTTCTTCACCGGTTTCTTCTCTCAGTGCAGAAAGCTTTTTATGAAATAATAATTTGCCTTCATGCATATAAAATACCTCAGTGATTAAATCATCCAGTTCACTCAGGATATGAGAAGTGATCAGGATCAATTTTCCATTCTCCTTTTCTTTTATAATTTTTTGTTTCAATTTTTCTGACGACAGCGGATCGAGGCCGGCAGTGGGCTCATCCAGAATTAAAACATCCGGATGGAACATGAAAGCCAGTGCAGCACTTACTTTTTGCGTAGTGCCACCGGAAA
>DASSHD010000723.1:0-8527 GCA_035693085.1 Hanamia sp.
AATCTTCTGTTTTGATCCTGATATTTTTCCAGCGAATTTCCTGGCCTGCTTCAGAAGAATCGTGGATCTGATGCACCTGCAGCGCAATAAATCCTTTGTGAGTCATGCTGTCAACCAGGTTTGCAGCAGGCACACCGTTTACCCATGTACGAATATTATTTCCAATACATTCTATATGGTAATGGTTCCATTCGCCATTCTTAAAAGCGGTCTTAGCGCCCGGATTTAATTCTAATGGATATAACCAGCCGCGTCTTGCTTCATCATAAATACCTCCGCTCCATGCTCTCTTTGAAGGATCAATTTCCACCTGGTAACCATGTACACGGCCATTATTATAATCTGGCAAACTTTCACTCCTTATTTGAATTCCGGAATTCATTGCAGTGTCCACTTTAAAATCTATATCCAGAAAAAAGTCGCCATATTCTTTATCAGTTACCAGAAATGAATTGGGCGTATTCGGAACTGTAGTTCCAACAATCTCACTGTCTTCCACAGCATACTTTGCATGGCCGTTCAGTTGATGCCATCCATCAAGATTTTGCCCGTTAAAAAGATTTTTCCATCCATCACGGTCAGCCGTACCCGAAGAAGAAGAATTGTTACAACTTAAAAAAGGTAAAAAAGCCAAAGCAGTTACCAGGTATTTGAATTTCATTTTTAAAAATATTTGTGAAAATAATTTTTTTACACCTGTAAAATTTACGAGTGTAAATATATAAATATCCGGCTAAGTGCGAATCAAAAATTATAATGGTTTATTGATTGAGAAGATTGGAGCTACAAGTAGAAAGAACAGTAAAACAACAAATAACGATGATTCCTATTTGTGAATAAGACATTTTCGTTTTCCTCCGGAACCCAAAATTATTTCGATTAACTCATCGCTCTGATTTAATTCATTCAGGAAATTGAATTATAGAAGCTATGATTTTAAAAACAGTTTATCATTTTCACTGAACAGTAAATCAACAAAAGATTCAGATTTTTATTTTTCTGGAAGACGTTTTAATAAATTATATATTTACGCAACAATTAACCAACCGCCAACCTGCGTTAAAACCAAGGCAGGAATTCCAACATGTTGAAAGGAAAACCCGGTTAAACATTTTGAAATAATTACATTTTAAAAAATAAAAAAACATTTTACAATGAAAGGATTAATGATGGATTACCCGTTAACGACCAATACCATTCTTGAATATGGCAACAAAGTTTTTCATCATAAAAAAATAATAACCTATCTGCCGGATGGAACGCGGCATGAATACACTTTCGGAGACATGTATAAACGCTGTAAGAAGCTGGCCAATGCATTGACACAAAAATTAGGAATCGCCGAAGGAGATATAGTAGGCACCTTTGCATGGAATCACGGGCCACATGTAGAATTATATTACGGTATCTCCGGAATGGGCGCTGTTTGCCATACGATCAACATCAGATTGTCGGGCCAGCAAACGGAATACATTATCAACAATTCGGAGGATAAAGTCATTTTCGTGGATGCTACGCTGGCGCCCCTTTTAGAAAAAATTGCACCGCTGCTTGCAACGGTGGAACACTATATAATTATAAATGCACCGAAAAATTTCACGACCACTTTGCCCAATATCATTCATTATGAAGATTTGCTGGCGGAACAAACGAATGATTTTGAATGGCCCGTATTAGATGAAAATGACGCATGCGGTATGTGCTATACCAGCGGAACTACAGGGCTGCCAAAGGGTGTTTTGTATTCTCATCGCTCCACCTTTTTACATGCATCTACTATTCTTTCACCCAATGCAGCCAATTGCAGTAGTAGCGACACCTATCTATTAATCGTACCACAATTTCATGTAATGGCCTGGGGCGCTCCTTTTATGTGCGTCCTGGCGGGATCAAATATGGTGTTGCCATCCTGCAATTTGCAACCAGATGCGATCATCAAAATGCTTGCAGAGGAAAAGGTAACCAAAGCGAATGGCGTTCCTTCTATATGGCTGGGAGTTTATGAAGCCATGAAAAAAAATCCACCGAAAGAGAAGTTAGCGCTTAGAGAATATGCAGTGGGAGGCTCGGCGCTGCCTGCAATTCTTATTGAAAATTTTGAAAAAGATTTTGGTATAAAAGGAATGCATGCATGGGGAATGACAGAAACGTCACCCTTGGGTACCGCTTGCCGCTTACAGCCAAAGCAAGACAAATTATCGGATAAAGAAAAACTTAAAATCCGGGCCAAACAAGGAATTCCTTTTCCCGGAATAGAGTTACGCGTTGTAACCGAGGATGGCTCCGTAGCGCCCTGGGATGGAAAAACCATGGGCGAATTACAGGTAAAAGGCGCGTGGGTGGTGAGCTCGTATTTTAAGACAAACAACACTGAAAATTTTACGGAAGACGGTTGGTTTCAAACCGGTGATGTTGCTACGATGGATGAAGACGGATACATGGAAATTACCGATAGAACCAAAGACCTGATAAAAAGTGGCGGTGAGTGGATATCCAGCGTTGCGTTGGAATCTGCATTGATGGCACATCCAAAAATAAAAGAGGCCGCCGTAATTGCTATTCCCGATCCCAAATGGGCGGAAAGGCCGTTGGCGTCAATCGTATTAGCAAATGCAAATGATAAACCTACTGATGAAGAACTCATTGAATTCTTATCGCGGGATTTTGCAAAATATCAGATTCCCACGAAATATGTTTACATAAATGAAGTACCCAAAACCAGTGTTGGCAAATTTGATAAAAAAGAAATCAGAAGATTATTTGCAGAAGGCAAACTGGTTTGAGTGTGGACAATACGCCGTCTTGCAGTCAGGATGTTTCCAAAAGCAGAAATCATATTTAAAAGTTGGTTTACTGATTAGTGAATTAAAACTTTTGGAAAGTTTACTTCGGGCTCCAAAATTCAAAAAATATTTTCCAACTTTCCAAAAGTATTTTACAAAATAAAAATCATTCTTAAAAGCCTGCATGGTGGACAGACAGGTTAGTTTACTGATTGGTGAATGAAAACTTTTGGAAAGTTTATTCAGAATTCCGAAATTCAAAAAAGTATTTCCAACTTTCCAAAAGTTACTTTCATCTTGTGGCAGGAATGGACAATAAATTTTGGAAGTTCGTTCCGTAGGAACTGTAACCTTATTTCTGAGAAATCAGAGAAGGAAGATTTACAATTGAATTGAATGCTGTATTAAATTGCAGCGCTTCAAATTAATAATTAGCTAACCATATTAAAATAACCTGCCTGTTATAATTTTATTATCAGAATTGAGTAAATTATTCTATTCATATTCTGCAAACACCTGGTCATCGTAACACCAAAACCATTTTTCATCAGGCTCTGCAGAAATTATAACAGGATGATGCGTGTGATGATAATGCTTCGTCATGTGAGTATTCGGAGAGGAATCGCAACATAAAGTAACGCCACATGTTTGGCAGGTACGCAAATGCACCCAATCGCTACCGGTTTTTATACATTCTTCACAAACCAGTTCCTTAGGCTGTTTAATCGTTTTTATTTTTTTGATGTGTTCACATATTGTTTGATCTTCCATAAAAAAAGTTTTTATTTTTAAAATTATTTTAAATAAAAAACAGAGAGAAAGTTTATTTACTGATTGATGAATGAAAATCATTTTCCCCTGTTCCACAGGAACACCTTGTGGGTAGGAATGGTTTATAAATTTTGGATTTCGTTCCGTAAGAACGTTTTATGCTAATGAGTTCCTTAAAAATGTTTCAGAATTAAAAAGGCATTTACAATTTTTCCAAAAGTTTCTTTATTTTTCTTCATTAGGCACAAAATCATTCATCACCGCCTCTCTCATCAATGCCGGTGTAAGAATGCCCTGCGACAAAATGAAATCATGAAAATGTTGCTGATTAAATTTTTTGCCGAGCGCTTTTTCCGTGTCTTTACGCAGCGCTATCATTTTTGTGAAACCATAAAAGTAGCTGTTGGCCTGCCCTGGCGCCCTCAATGTGTAGCGCTGTACTTCCTGTTCGGCCATAGCATGTGATTGTACCACATCTTTCATCAAAAGATCAAGCGCCTGCTCTGGTGTAATAGTTCCGGCTTGTAATTCAGGATCCAGGAAAGCTCTGGCAGCCCGTAGCAAACGATAATCCAGGGAAACCAATTGTCCCTCAATTGGCATGTAAGGATAAATCAGATATTCAGAATAAAGGCCCCAGCCTTCCACGTTGGTAGAATTAAATGCATACAGGGCGCGGGCTTGTGAAACACCTTCTTCCACCATCTTATCAAATTGTAATTCGTGGCCCGGACGCGCTTCATGCGCGGTAAGGGTCCACGAGGCAGCGCTGAAAGTAAAGTCATCATATTTATCCACTTTTTTGCCCGGCACTGGCGGCATGTTCAATGGAAGCACAAAAACGCCACGCTGGCCCGTGTTGTGTAAAAACGGAGGAGGTACCATGTGGGGTGCAGGCTGCTGGGCAGTCTCGGCTTCAGTTGCGAGGCGAATAATCGCCGGCCTGTTTGGTAAAGTAACAATATGATGCTTCCTGATAATTTCCTCAATCGAAGCAAGTGTATTCTTATATACAATCATAATAGAGTCACCGGTGATCTGATCTTTTTTCAGGAATCTAATCACATCCCTGTAATCAGAAGATGGCAATTTGTATTTTTTAGCTACCTTCTCCGCAACCGGCTTCATCTCATTTTGTATATCTGTGTACATTACATGTGCCATTTTAGCAATTTCAGCAGGCGGAATATCAATGCCGTAACTCTCTAAATCAAGTTTATATTCTTCGGATGGCAACCTGAAATCAGTGCGGCCTTTTGGTAACACATTTGCTTTTACCCATGTATCATAATCCTCTAATTGTTTTTTTAAAGTATCATAAGCAGGTTCCCATCCTGTAATATTATATTTCTTAAATAATACAGCAATACCTTCAAACATGCTGGCATTTCGCGAAAGTTCAACCTCCATTGATTGCTTTGACGGATAGATCATGTTGGGTTTATTCATCTGGTCAATAGTACGCTCTTTATAAATAGCAGTGATTGGCCGATATCCTTCCTGTAGTCCGGCATATTTGCGCAAGCGCACTACCGCTGCATTACGGCGTTCGGCAGCAGTTTGATCATCCAATAATCCTTTTACTCCTCTAAACACATCTCCGGTAGCATTCATAAATGAAACCTGCTTATTAAACCCAAAATCACTGATTTTAAAACCAAGCTCTTCCTGGTTTATCAATATATCAAGGTCTTGTTTCACAAATGTGTTAGTTTCTTTTTGCCTTACAGCTTTTAATTGCACTACAGCATTTTCTTCTTCTTTAAGTTGCGCATTTCTGTTAGTTAATGTAGGTACAGATATTAAAGTGTCGTAAAAAGTAAGTCCTTCGTAAGAAGCAAATTCGGGTGAATACTTTTGGTCAATGTCTATCAGAAGTTTGGTATATCCATTCGATTTGGTTACCCATTCCTTGTCCGTGCTACTAACTGTCTGTGCTTTGATTCCAAAGGGAAGAAAGGCCATTGCTAAAACAAAAAAGCTCTTAATGATTTTAAATTGATTAATCATGTTGAATTATTTAAATAATAATAAAAGTAAATCAAAAATACGGGTTAGGGACGTTCAGTAAACAAATAAATTAAGCGTTTTTCAAAATAAAATAAGCTTATGAAAAATGAAACAGGAATTGTGAGTATTTATTTGTTTACTGTGAAAATTAAAAGTGAAGAATCGGTTGCACATTCAAATTTTTTCCTAATCTCAAAAATCGGACCTGTCTGCTGCTGTAATTTTGTTATTACCCTTCTCCTGAAGGAATAAAACAATAGCCATATTTTTTGGATCAACTGAAGATGGAATATCTATAGAAGCCATATTTTCACCAGATCCAATTGAATCAATAGTTTTAAAATTTCTGACTACATTATAATCAGTAAGTGTGGCACCACCGTTTTCTCCGGTTTTTACCGGAGTAACGGTTTTCTTTTCTATCACTGCAATATTCAAAAGAGAATTTTGCGTATTGCCCGCTACATTATATTTGATATTTATTTTTCCATTTGCGGGTTCAACCCTTTGTATTGCAAGTGTTGCGTCCGGTTTCTCAGAAAAAATTTTAATAAGTGTAGAAGAAATTTTACCGGCATTACTACCCACCATTTCGGCCTGTCCATTGATAATTAATTGCGGCGTATATACTTCTGCTTTTAACGCAGATGCATACATGTATTGTCTTCGGCTATATTCTTTTGAACTGAACGGATCTTTCCAGCCAAGCCGGTCCCAGTAATCAACATGAAAAGAAAGGGGAATTACATTTGTTTTAGAAGTATAAGTCCCGATAAGCTTGTCAGCAGGTGGGCAACTGGAACATCCCTGAGAAGTAAATAATTCAAGAACGGCTACATTATTTGTAAGAGACTTCATTGCGTTTGAAGACAGTAGTTTTGCTTTTTCTTTTGCGGTAGAAGAAGTGCAACACCACAAAGTAAAGACAGGTATCGGAAGCGCTAAAAGAAAGAAGAACCTTTTCATAAATAAATTGTTTTCTAAAAGTACGGTGGTTCATTTTGAAAAGTTTCAGATAACTACCATTTTAACTTTTTAAAAGACATTTTTGTATCTTATAAAAACCCATCAGCAGCCTGATCAGTGAGGGGTCGGTAAGCCCGGCATCATACTGTGGATTCCTAAAAAATCTTATTACTAAATTCACGGCCTGACCTGCAGTACCGATCACTACCTGGACCCCCGGCGTTTTGCCCCGAACACTACCAAGGCAAACAGACCACAACTCAGGAAACCAGAGTAAGATTGTTTATTTTGAATTATCCCAAAATTTTACTGACAAAAAATTTTAATTTACTTTTCGTCTAATCATCACAGTCACATAGATTATTAACTAATTTTTTTTAAATGAACAAAAAATATTTATCTCAAACTCTTTTTATTTTATTGAAATTATTTACTTTCCCATAAAATATATTTTATGAAAAAGATTTTCTTTTGTTTTTTATTCCTCACGATATTTATCTCAGTCAATGCGCAGGACAGCACTTACGCTGAAAAATTAGGATTCCCTAAAGATGCACGGGTGCTCATTCTACACATGGATGACGCAGGAATGTCCTATAGTTCGGATATGGGAGTTGAAAAAGTATTCAATAAAGGAGTAGCTAATTCCACCAGTGTGATGATGCCTTGCCCGTGGGTACCACAGATAGTAAGATATATCAAAGCTCATCCGGGTATTGATGCAGGTCTGCATCTTACGCTTACTTCAGAATGGAAAGATTATCGTTGGGGACCATTGGCAGGAGCAGCCGTTGTACCAGGTTTGACAGACTCTACAGGAAGTTTATGGTCTAATGTACCCGATGTGGTAAAGCATGCTTCGTCGGAAGAAGTTGATAAAGAAATCCGGGCTCAGTTATCCCGCGCAGAAAAGATGGGGTTTCATCCTACTCACCTTGATTCGCACATGGGAACTTTATTTGCATCTCCGGCTTTTATGGAAAAATATATTCAACTGGGAATAGAAAAAAAGATTCCCCTAATGTTTCCCGGTGGTAAAGATGTTGCTATTCAGGATGAAACAAAATTACCTGATGCTATTGTTCGGCAATTTCAAGAGCAGGGAAAATTAATATGGAATGCAGGATTGCCCGTGCTGGATGATTTGCACAACTATAGCTATGATTGGAAAGTCCCTGCAGGTATGCCTACCGATGATGCACATTTACGTAAATGGAGGGTAGCGTTGTATGAAAAAACTTTACTGAAGTTAAACCCGGGAGTAACAATGGTAATTATGCATTGCACCGATCCTTCCCAGATATTTTCAAAAATTACAGATAGCGGCAATATCCGGAAAGCAGATATGCTCGCCATGTTAGATCCCGGTTTTAAGGAATTTCTTCGCGATAACGGATTCATTTTAACTACCTGGCGCGAGCTAATGCAAAGAAGGCAACAGGTAAAATGATGCAGATTAACTTTTGGAAAATTTTATATCCTCACAATTTTCAACATTCCATTAAGCTAACTTTCCAAAATTTTCTAAATAGAAATACACCATATTTACCGGCCTTTGCCGGCAGACAGGTTGCTTTACTGTAAGTTTTTAGAAAAGGCATTCTAACATCGGACTGTTATAATTCAATGAAAATAAAATTCAAAAGCCTTTACTAACCTTCGGCGGGGCTTATGCTCTAAAGTAATCTTCCGGTTATGTAAGTGTATCCATTAATGGTTGAAGGCCTTTAATAATGCATCCTTTTTCCATTATGATGTTGTAATAATATAAAGACCAAAAATTTGTTTTGACGAAACAGGATAATAATAAATAGGTGTATAACCAAATTGGGTTGCTTGCAAACCAGGAACAATTAATTTATTGTAACTATTCAGGTTAAAAAAGTTATTCACAAATTTAGTTTATTTGCATATTGAAAGTTGAAGAACAAATATTATTGCTTATAACGGAGAATGAGCAACTCCGTAAGGAAAATACAGAATTAAAAAAGCTGTTA
>DASSHD010000724.1:0-12387 GCA_035693085.1 Hanamia sp.
TTTCCTGGTCCACCTTCACTTGTATTTCCCGCTCTTCACCGCCGAGCAAAGTAATTTCTGCCACACCTTTTATTTGCTGCAGTTGCGGTAAATAATCATCTTTCATCTTCTGATAAAAATCAGTGGCGGGCAGATTACTCGTCGCGCTTATCTGCATGATGGGTAAATCATTTGGCGACACTTTACTCATCTCAGGATTCTTAACATCAGCCGGTAAGTCCTTGCGAATATTATCAATGTAACGCTGTGCATCCTGCATGGTTTTATCCAAGTCGGTGCCATACTTCATATTGGCAATAATCACGGAAGCATTGGGCAGTGATTTGGTGACCATATAATCCACCCCTTCCAGGTTTGAAAGTGCATCTTCAATTTTTTTGGAAACAGAGCTTTCCACTTCTTCCGGTTCAGCACCTGGATACATAGTTTTGATGACCACCACCGGCTGATTGAAATCGGGCATTAATTCATAGCTCAGATTCTTAAACCCGATAATGCCCAATAGCGTGAACAGCCCGAAAAGAACTATGATGAGAGAGGGACGTTTTATGGATATTTGAGTAATGTTCATGATGATTTTTAATTTTTAATTTCCACGGCTGCTCCGTTATATAAATTGATAAACCCTCCTGTAACAATGACGTCACCTGCATTCAAACCTTCTTTTACCACCACTTTATCTGTCAATCGTTGTGCAATAGAAATACTTTTAAGTATGGCTTTATTATTTTTAATTAGATAAACCTTTGGCTCTATATCTGAGCCCACAATAGCTGATGAAGGAATTACCAACACATCATTTTTATGAATTTCCGCAACCAGCACTTTCCCAAACATGCCCGATTTTATTTTTAGATCAGGGGAATTATTAATTAAAAACTGGACAGGAAATGTATTGGCCTGGTTGCCTTTGCTGCCGATTAATATGGCCTTGCCTGAAAAATCAAGGCTGCTGTACGCATCTGCTTTTACAGGGTATTGTTGATTGAGATGGAAGTAATGCAATTCATTTTCCGGCACACTAACGGTAAAGCGCAAACGCGAAATATCCGTTATCTGAAGCAAAGGCATCCCCGGTGCTGCAAAAGCGCCCACTTCCGCAAACTTCATCGTTACAATTCCAGAAAATGGCGCGGTTACATTGGTTTTGGAAATTTGTTCCAGGATGGTGTTGCGCTGCACTTTCGCCGATTTTAAACCGAGCTGTGCTTTCTCTAACTGCACGCCCTGTATGGCATCGGCATTGGTTAAAATTGTATAGCGTCTTACATCCGTTTCCAGACCTTCTATTTGTACGGATACTGATTGCAATTGCAACTTCAATAAATCATCATCAATCTTGAAGAGTGGTTGTCCCTTTTTTACATAACTACCAACGTCCACAAAAATTGACCGGATTTTACCTTGTGTTTCGGCGCCTAATTTGACTTCTTTTTCAGGCTCAAAAGCGCCTGTAAAATATTGCTGCGCATCAACGGGCTGAAGCTTCAAAGTGTCGGCTTGTACATTTACCGGCAGCTCTTTGTCGTAATGATAAATCTTACTTTGTGCAGTCTCCTTATTCCTTTTCAAAAAGAAAACAACAACAGCTAAAATGATCAGCGTGATGAGTATGTAAACAATCTTTTTCATTTCTTTTGTTTTAATTTCCGCCACGGCGGACAGGCTTAATTTTTAATTTTTAATTTTTAATTTTTAATTCTTAATTGTCCCGAAACTTTCTTCAACTCCAAATCCGCTTTCAGGTAATCCACTACTGCGGATATATAGCTTTGCTGTACTTCGCGTAAGGCATTGTCTGCCGCAAGCACATCATTCAAAGAGGCGACTCCTTCTTTTTGCTGCATAATGGTTTGTTCATAAATAGACTGTGCCTGTTGAATCTGCTTTTCGGTCAGCATTATTGATTTTTGTGCTGTATTTCTTTGGTTCAGCGCATTTCCAATCTGCATCGTATTTTGTTCTGTTACCAGGGCTTGTTGCAATTCATTATTTTGAATTTCCATTTTCTTTTGAACCTGCTTTTTTCTTAAAACATTTCCGTCAAAAAGATTATAGGTCAATTGCACACCGGCAAAACCGACGGAATGAAACTTTAAAAAGTTATCTGGTTTTTTATCATAGCCAAAACCATTGACACCATACGTGCCGAATAACGCTACCGTAGGCAAGGATGATTTTTTTAAAGTGTTCAACTCACTATTCAGTAGCCGGTTTTGTGTGGCAGCAATCTGAAAATCAAGAGTAGGTATCCTGGTATAACTTCCGGCATGTTGATAAATGATATCATGTGAAATTTCTATTTCTCTATCAGGTGAAATGCCCATTGAAAATTTAAGCGCCTGCATCACCTGCTCCAGTTTACTTTCTATGATGGCTTTTTGTGTTTTTAGTTGGTCTGCCTGGAGCGCTACTTTATTGACATCAGTCCCTTTAGCCATTAATTGTTCTTTGAGCAATTGCATTGTGCGTAACAGGCGATTTGCATTTACGAGGTTACTATCAATAAATAAAATCTGGTGATTTAAAATTTGTGCGTTATAATACAAATTGGAAATCTCAAAATAGATTTGCTCTTCTGATTTTTTTAATTGCAGTTTAGTTAATTCAGTAGCAATTTCTGTGGATTGTATAGCGCCTTTGATTTGCGGATTATACAATGGAAGCGTGAGTTGTAGATTGGCATTGATATTATGCGGTACTCCAAACTGCACTTCTTTATATTTTCCATCGGGTCCGCCAAACAAAGCCATCGGCATAAACTGGTAAGGCAGATTCGTAAAATATTTATAATCCGCATTCGCATTCACTTTCGGCAATAGATTTCCCTTTACTTCTTCCTGTTTTTGGTTTCCAATCTCTATATTATTTCTTTGTATCTGAAGGTTCTTATTATAAACCTGTGCTGAATCAATGCATTGCTCCAAAGTCCAAATCTGGGCAAACGAAACCTGACTTGTTCCTATCAGTAAAAGAACAAATAAGAGTATTTTTGATTTTTTATAGTAAGCGCTTACTAACATTTTTTGATAAATTTTTTTATTTTAATTTAACCCTATCAATGATAATTTAGTGACAAGAACTACCCCTAATAAAACTATCAGTTTGTATTTCATATTTTTTATTGTGCTCATCCTGATTATTATTTTTATTTTTTAATTCCTAATTTTTAATTGATTTAGCAACCCAAAACAAACCCACCGATAACAATATCCTGAATGAAAGCTTGAAGATGATGGCCGTTTCATAAGGTTCTTTTTTCAGAATCCACACTATCAATGCCACAAAGCCTGCAATCAAGATATAGATTGCATACTGCAGTACTGTTTTTGTCCAGGCTCTATTTTTAAAGAAACCGTAGGAAGCAAAAACATACAAAATCCCGCTTATAAAACTTGCCCACACTACGTACGTTACGTAATTTCCTTCTCTCTCCCTCATTCCAAACAAGTCAAGGATTACGGACCCGCCGGCAAATATTGTAAGCACTCCAAAGAGGAGAGATACAATTGCCGCAATGATGATTAGCTTATTTTTCATTTCAGTTGATTTTATTTGTAATTCCTAATTCCGGTTTCATTTTATAAAAAGACATACCCAACCACATTACGGAAGTGGTCATGGCAATTGCACCAATCAACACAAATATTGGTGGTGCGCCAAGATATACTTCTGCTAAAATACCCAGTGGCATCAGCAAGCCTGAAAGTGCCAGCCATGAAATAGTATTAACATTTTTCAACCTGTCTCTAAAATGCAGCAACAGATAGCCTATCAGGATGTTTAGAAAGGCGAATAAATTACCATGTACATGCGCCAACCTCGCTTCAAAATGTTTACCTGACGAATAATTTGCCACCCATTCTTCTTTACCCGGGGCAAAATCCCTCAAGTAAATAAGCAAAAATCCGTAAGCCATAAAACCTCCCATTACCAGGAAGCCAATAGAGATGTTGTTTTTACCTTTCATGATTTTTATAATTTATGAGTGATTCAATCAATTTTATTTTTCTATCATTTTAAAAATTCCATTTAATACTTTATTACCGTCTTTAATTAAATCAGATGTATGGCCGGATATCTTCCATTTCAAAACCGTAATGCGCATACTACCCATGATGATGGTAGCCAAGGTAGAATGTCCTACCATGGTAGTGATAGAACTGTCATCCTGGCCTTCCTTAATAATGGTGTCAATTACATCGTGCATCAGTTCCATGATGCCGGACACTGTCGCAGATAATTCCTTATTAAAATGAAAAATTCCTTCTGCAAAAATTACGCTTACAATGGCAGGCTTTTGTACAAATGCTTTTAGCTGTGAAGTAAAAACGTCACGCAATCTTTCCACCGGCGTTCTGTCTTCTTTTGAAATGATACCTTCCACACGTCGGCTCATCTCCTGTATAAAATAAGTGAGCAGTCCCAGCATGATATCATTTTTACTTTTGAAATGCCGGTATAAAGCCGCTTCAGAAACTCCTATATCTGAAGACAGATTTTTAATCGTTAATTCCTGTATCCCATACCGGTCTATGCGCTGGGTGGCTGCTTCCATTATTTCTATTTGCCTGTCTGAAAAATCGGTTTGTTTCATGTTTAAATATTTGTGTAAGTAAGTACTTACTTACACAAAAGTAACTATTATTTTGGAACGAACAAATATTTTATCAGTTTATTTATTTTTTAACAACAACCTTTATCAGAAGGAACGCCGAACTTATCCAAAATTTTTTCTAAGGGACAAAATTTAGTGAATGAAGACTGAAGCAAATTAAACCCTACAAAAACTGCCAGCCAAAGCCATTGGATATTGACATTAAAAGCCAATACAACACTGAGTAATACCATTGTGCCTGCCACGGCTCTAACAATTTTTTCTCTCATAATAATTATTTTATTTTCGTTAATGATGAATCAATGAATTCCTTTTTTTTAGAATCCAAAATTCTCTACCGCCAAAATAAATCCCCGGATAGGGAAATCGGTCTTCTCTTTTTCATTATATTCCTTGATTAGTTCTAACGTCTTTTCAGCCTTTTCTTTTTCGGTAAAACTAAAGAGCATAATGGAATCAAATAAATCGCCGCCACTGCCAAACCAACTATGCGTAAGGCTTGTGGAATGACCTTCTTTGAATCCTGCTATTTCTGAAACACTGAATACCTGTATCCCGGTTTCTTTGAAGATATCCCCAACCTTATCCTGGCATTCTTTTATGCTTGTTATAATTAATAGTTTCATTTCTATGATTTTAGGTTTAAATTATTTTACTTTTTTACGCATCATTCTATAATACAATAATGGGACTACCAGTAATGTCAGGAATGTGGAAGTGACCGTACCGCCAATTAATGAAATGGCAAGTCCCTGGAAAATCGGGTCGAATAATATGATGACAGCTCCCAATGCTACTGCACCTGCAGTTAATAAAATAGGCGTAGTACGCACGGCACCGGCTTCAATGATGGCCTGCTTTAATGGAATTTTATCTTTAATTCTGATATTAATAAAGTCAACCAGTAATATGGAATTTCGTACCATCACCCCTGCGAGTGCAATAAAACCAATCATAGAAGTGGCCGTGAAGTAAGCACCCATTATCCAATGGCCTATGATGATTCCGATAAGTGATAAAGGAATTGCCGAAAGCATAATAACAGGGACTTTAAAGTCCTGGAACCATCCCACAATCAACATATAAATTATAAGTATCACAACCAAAAATGCTATACCTAAATCACGGAATACCTCGTAAGTTATCTGCCATTCTCCATCCCATTTTAATGAAAAATTGTCTTCCGATTCAGGCGCATGTGTGTATTCTTCGTTTAGGGTATATCCTTCAGGAAGTTTGATGCTGTCCAATCTTTCAGACATGTTACTCATCGCATAAGAAGGGCTTTCCAAAGCTCCCGCCATATCGCCAATAATATATACTACTCTTTTTTGATTTTTACGATAAATACTTTTTTCCTTAATCCTTTTCGTAACAGTTACCATTTCACTTATTGGGAAAGTATTACCCTGTTGGTTCACAATATTTACATTTTTTAAATCAGCTACATCTGATTTATCTGCATCGCTTAATTGAAGGTTAATATTGACGGGTTCGAAGCTTGAAGATTGATGAAGGGTTCCGACGTTCATTCCTGATAGTACTCCATTCATAGTTGCTACTACCTGAGCAGGTGCAATACCATTACGCATCGCTTTCTCTTTATCTATTTCAAAGTGATATTCCGGCTGGTCGCCTTCTACCATCCAATCTACATCTACTACATCAGGAGTAGAAGCCATCAATTGTTTCACTTGTCGTGCCACTTTAATTTGCTGGTCATAATCCGGCCCGTAAATCTCTGCAACCAATGTTGACAGTACCGGTGGCCCTGGCGGGATTTCAACCAGCTTAACATTGGCATTGTATTTTTTACCAATCGCATCTATGGCAGGCCTCATCTGTTTTGCAATGGCGTGGCTTTGTAATTTCCGGTCTTCTTTATCTAAAAGATTTACCTGTATATCTGCTACATTTTCACCACTTCGTAAATCATAATGCCTTACCAGTCCGTTAAAACTTATCGGCCCGGCAGTACCCACATATCCCTGGTAATTGCGCACTAATTTTTGTTGAGAAAGATATTGTCCTATTTCACGTGCTACTGCGGCTGTTTTTTCCAAAGTAGTTCCTTCCGGCATGTCAATCACCACCTGGAATTCATTTTTATTATCAAAAGGAAGCATTTTTACCGCAACACTTTTTGTGTAAAATAAAGACATAGAACCCAGCAGCGCTATTGCCAAAGCCACCATGAATATCCATCGCTTCTTTCTTGATGCCAACAAGGGATTAATGAATTTATAATAAACTTTATAAATGCTCTTTTGTTCCAATTGCACTGGTTCTTTTTTTACCGCATTTCTTTTTGCCTTTTCACGAAGGAATATATAGCCTAAATAAGGTGTGAGTGTCAGCGCCACTATCAATGAAAGCATCATTGCAATGGAAGCGCCTATTGGCATCGGGCTCATGTAGGGGCCCATTAATCCTGATACAAAAGCCATTGGCAATACTGCCGCTATTACTGTAAAAGTTGCCAAAATAGTTGGATTGCCTACTTCATTAATTGCATAGATGGCCGCTTGCATAAACGGCAATCTTCGCATCTTAAAATGACGATGCATATTTTCTGCAATGATGATGGAATCATCTACCACAATTCCTGTTATAAATACCAACGCAAACAAGGTTATACGGTTCAAAGTATAATCCATCAGGTAGTAGGCGAGAAGCGTAAGCGCAAATGTTACAGGCACAGAGAGAAATACCACCAGCCCACCGCGCCAGCCCATAGCCAGCATCACAAATAAGGTAACTACAACAATAGCGATAAATAGATGCAGCAATAATTCCGCTACCTTTTCTGAAGCCGTCTTACCATAATTTCTGGTAGTGGTCACATACACATCAGACGGAATAATATTATTTTCAAGATGGCTTACTTTATTTAAAATTTGTTCAGAAAGCTTCATCGCATCTGCACCTGGTTTTTTGGCAATAGATAACGTAATGGCCGGGTATTCTGAATTAAATTTATTAGCGTTTTTACTATCACCCATACCATAACCAAAAGACACATATTCCTTTGGAGAAGCAGGTCCGTCTTCTATTTGAGCCACCTGTCGCAGGTAAACGGGTTGTTGCCCATTCGTGCCAACTACTAAATTTGAAACTTCATCTGCTGACGATAAAAAACTTCCTGTTTCCACTGCAAAAGCAGTATCATTATTAAGCAGGTTGCCGGAAACCATTTGCGCATTACTTCCACGAATACTTTTATTGATAGTTAAAAAATCTACATGATTGGAAGCCATTTTATCTTTATCCAAAATCACTTTTACTTCACGGCTTCTTCCGCCAAGCACTTTTATCTCCGCAACATTGGGTATTTTTTTTATTTCATTTTTTAATTCTTCGCCAAGTTGTCTTAATGTATAATCATCATAATGTTCGCTCCAGACCGTTAACCCTAAGACTGGTACATCATCAATGGCTCTTGATTTCACAAGTGGCATGGTAACACCTTCAGGCATTTTATCCATGTTTTTCATGATTTCATTATACAATTTCACCAGGCTTCTCTCTACATCTTCACCTACATAAAACTGCACAATCAGCATGGCCTGTCCCTTCATGGTAGTGGAATACACATACTCTACACCTTTGATATTAGAAACAATTTTTTCCAATGGCGCTACCACTTTAGATTCCACTTCTTTTGGCTCCGCGCCAGGAAAGCCTATAAAAATATCAGCCATTGGTACTTCTATCTGCGGTTCTTCTTCCCGCGGTATATGCATCGTAGCATACGCGCCGATGAGTAGAAATACCACCATCAATAATATGGTCAATTTCGAGCGTATAAAACTTCTTGCTATCTTCCCTGCAATTCCTTCTTTCATAATTTATCTTTTATTAATCAGGTCTTTTAAAATCAATTTTTATTTAACTTTTATTGGAACGCCATTATATAATTTGCCTTCTGCTGAGGCTATAAAGCTTTCGTGTTTATTAAGTCCTGAAAGTACCTCCACGTTATTTCCATACGTTTTACCAAGCCGTACATACCTGAGCAAAGCCTTATTTTCACTGCTCACTGTATAAAGTGCATCCAATTGTCCAATATGATTTATAGCACTTGATGGAATCAATACCATTTCATTTGTTGTTGATGCTGATTTGCTTGCTGTGGTAATAACTACATTGGCATACATGCCTGCATTCAACCCATTCTGGAATTCCTGTGGTACACTTATTTTTACAACAAACTGCCCGCCGGTACCCATTGATGAAGGACTTATTTCTGTTACATCACCCGTAAATGTTTTGTCTATTGATTTAATCGAAATAGTAGCAATTGATTTAAGTTTTACCCGGTCAATTTCGGTTTCAGGTATCACTGCGCTCACCCGAAGATTTTTATTTTGTTCCAAAATTAAAATCGGCATTCCGGGATTTGCCATACTTCCTGCATCGGCTAATTTTTGCGCAACGACTCCTGAAAATGGCGCGGTAATATTCGTGTAGGCAAGCATGGCATTTGCTTCCGCTTTCATCTGCAAAGCTGATTCCACACCCGCCGTTGCAGCCTGGTATTGAAGTGTAGCATTGTCCAGTTCTTTGGCCGTTGCGCTTTTCTGTTTATACAAGGTGGCAAATCGCTGATTATCTTTTTCAGCGCTTGCCAACGATGCCCGGGCTCCGGAAAGGGCCGCATCAGCCTGGGCGCGTTTAGCTAAGATGTCATCATTGCTGATGGTAACTAATAATTGACCTTTGCTTACATGGTCGTCGACTTTTACTTTTATACCGGTTATGTATCCCATCACACGGGTACTGATATTGGCGGATTGCGCCGATTCAACCTGGCCTGTAACCGCTATGGAATTGTCCGTATTGATTAATGGATTTTCCACCTTAACTTCTACTGCCGGCACTTTTGCCATCTCTATGGTTTTGTCAGAGGTTGACGAACAGGAAGTCGCATAAAAAATAGAGAACCCGAGAAAAAATAAAATAAAATTTTGTTTACGTTTCATCTGTAAATATTTGTTGTTTTTAAATGGACACTTGAAGTTCACACGATGGCATCTTTTGATGCTACTGTTTGATTACTTGTTGTCCTATTCCGCTCATAATTGATTTGATTATTATTGTTCTTCTTGTGTGGTTAAAAATTGAATATATGCCTGGCTTGTATTGCTACCAAAAATTGCCTGGCCAAGCATTAGTTCTTGTTTTGATAATTGAGTTTGTGCGCTAAGAACATCAGTGGTGTTCACCAATCCTTCTGTATATCTATTTTGAAGAATACGCAATGCTTCATCTGCTTGCGATATAGCAGCATGTTGTTGTTTTATTTTAAACAGGGAATTAGCCAAATCGCGATAACTCTTTTCCAGCATCATTTGATTTTCCTGTTGCATGGAATGTAATTGCACGCCCAGTTTATCTTGTTCCAATTTTAATCCATCTACTTGCCGTTTGATGTTGTTGCCATCAAAAATATTCCAGTTAAGCTGGATGCCTGCGAGGTAAGAAGTAGCATTGAACGCTGCAAAACTTTTATCGTTCAACTGATAAGAGCCAAAGGCATTTATACGAGGAAAAAGTTTCATCCTGGAAGATTTCATCATCAGCCCGGTGGCTTCGATTGCTTTTTCTATAGCAAGGAAATCTGTACGGTTTCCTGGTAAGCTTAATTCTGTTTTCCCATTGGATTGTATTTCTTTAAGTGAATCCGCACGGTATAAAATTCCGGTAGGTTTATTCATTAAAACGCCTAAATAATCAGACGCGTTTAAGACATTGGCTTTTACTTCATTTAGTTTACTTTCAATATCCAACACCTGCACTTCTACGTTCAGCAAATCAGATTTTTGAATAAGTCCCTGATTAAACCTGTTGCTGGTGAAATCATAAATTGCTTTTACTGTTGACAAGGCTTCTTCCCATACCGAAACCGCCTGGTGTGTCAGTTGCAGTTGGTAGTAGGCTTTTTGGGTTTCAAAAATTAAATATTCCGTGGTTCGTTTGGCTTTAAATTGATAGCTCTCTGCCTGGGCCTCCGCACTTTTTTTCAAGTAAACAGCATCCATGTTGATGAGTGGTTGCTGCACTTCTATTTTAGTTGTAAAATCAGATGTTGCAGATGGATGGTTTAATTTTTCCGGATTAAAATCTGCTGCAGTTACAGTTCTTTGTTGCAACTTAAATCCAAACACATTTAAAGGATTATTCGTAGCCAATGCAGAGTAAGAAAAATTTATCTGCGGTAGAAAACCTGCATTGGTTTGTTTGTATTTTTGTTGTGCGATGGCTTCGTCAATTCTTGCTGATTGAACGGCACTATTGTTGGATGTAACTGCATCTAACGCTTCTTTTATAGAAAGAAACTCTGTTTTCTCCTGTGCAACAGTTTTTGTAAAAAATAATCCCAATAAAAATGTTGTAAAAAATATCTTGCTGATAACGCTATACCTTTTTTTGAAAATCTTCATTTGCCCGGTTTAATATTTGTTTTAAAAAGAAGGGCAAAATTGTAGAAGAAGCATAACTCTTTTGGTAACATTTGTTGGATAAGAAAAAATGATTTTTGAAAAACGGCTTGCGATGCAGTAGTTGATGTAGATTACGTTATTTTATAACGCTACGGATAATACGGCACAAATTCTCTAATACCTTCACCATTTAGGATTAAGAGCAAAAAATAAATATCATAATCAATTAGAGCTGAAATACCTGGATAAACGATAGAATAATTAAGGAGAAATTATCAAACAATAAGTGAATTTTTCTTTATAGCAATTCAATGGTATTCCTGCCCAACTTCACAATTCCTTTCTCTTCCATGGTGCGCAGCAAGCGGCTTACAGCCTCGCGGTGGGTATTTAATTCCGTGGCTATCTGCTGGTGGGTTATTAATAAAGCAGAAGTATTTAATGCTTCTTTTCTCTTTTCCAGGTAATTCAATATTTTTTTGTCCAGGCTGTTGAAAGCAATTAAATCTATCACTTCAATAAGCTCTGCAAAGCGGGTGCTGTAGGTACTGTTAATAAAATCTTTCCATTCGGCGTATTTGAATAATTGGTCAATTAAACCGGTGGGTACCAGCAATACTTCTGTTTCATCTTCCGCAATCGCTTTTATCATGCTTTTATTTCGCGACTGGCAACAGTTGACCGCCATGGCGCAGGTTTGTGAAGGGTACAGGTGATACAAAAATACTTCACGCCCTTCATCATCTTCCCGTACAATTCTTAAAACACCACTCAATACGATTGGTACAAAAACCAATGTATCTCCCGGGAAAATTAACACTTCATCCCTTGTAAGAGTTTTTTGTCTTGATTTGGAAAGGATTTCATTTACCAACGCTTCATCCGAAAAGATTGAGTTAAGAATGCTCATAGTACAAAGTTCGGTACTTTATTAATATAAAGGAATGTAGTTAAATTATATATTTTGAGCATCTTTTCTCTTTATCAATTTGTAAACCTCAAACCATGTCACTGAAATAAAGGCAGTGATAATTGTCCAACTAATTTGCATTCCATCTAAAGAAGTTATTCTAAAAAATGAAGCAAATGAAGGAATGTATAAAATCATAGCAAGCAAAATCAGCGTCGCGGTTATTATAATTCTCAACAGAATATTTTTATACTTTAAAGTCGTAAAAATCTAAAAATAAAACGACCGGTTTACCAATGTCAAAAATATATTCGCAAAAATTAATGTGGTGAAAACCATCGAACGGGTTAGTTCTTCATTATATCCTTTCTGTACAGAAAATTGATACATGAACAAAGTGCCCACGGTAATGGCAA
>DASSHD010000725.1:0-7094 GCA_035693085.1 Hanamia sp.
TGTCTTTTGTTCTTTGCATCCATGCTGTGAACTCGCCCAACTGTTTGTAGAGCTTTCTTTGCCTTTGGGTTTTCGGCATTTGAATGATGCCCGATATAATATTGTGCTGCATATTCCATTGCTTTAAAGTTTTAAGATTAACCTTTTGTTCCCATCACGCTTTCAAAACGATACTGTACGGTATCATCTTCAATTCGTGGTGCGGATATTTTAGCCGTAGTAAGTATCGGATAAGTATTGGCGTAGAAATTCATTACGGATTCCACGCTCCATGATGGTTCAGGGTCTGTCAACCTTATATCCGTTCCGTTTTCTTTGAGCAGGAAAATCCTGTCTAATTGCTTTGCTATTAACATGACTTTTCGTTTTATAGATTATTGATTTGTTTCTTCATCTTCTTCCCAATCTTCTTCAATTGTCTCAGCATTTTCTTCATTGTCTTCTTCCTCTGCGTTCGCTTCATCCCTTTGTGGCTGCTCGTTAGCTACAGGTGTTGTAGTGTTACCAAACAAGTCAGGGGCAAACTTTGCGGATAAGGATGATTTTCGTTTACAGATGGTTTCTGCCTGTTCGGGATATTGGGATGGGTCGGGGACTTTCATCCATGCGTCCCTGTATTTTCCTACTTTCTCCAGTTCATCTACTTTCTGCATGGCTTCTTTGTATTTCTTCTCTCTGGCTTCTTTTTCCTTTCGCTCCCTGTCTGCTTTCTCTTTTTCCATAGCAGATTGTTTTTTCACTTCCTCCAACTGTTTCATAAAGGTTTCCATGTCCACCATTAAGCCTGACACTGCTTGTACAGGCGTGGTAATTCTTTCAAAGAAGCCGTTATCCAGTTCCTGGATAGTACCTCTAAGATTAAGCGGTGGTATCAATTTCCTTGCGTTATCACCGCATTGTTCATTGTTGAGCATAACTGATACTATCATGTTATCTTCTGCTCCTTTGCGTATAGTCAGTTGCAGGTCGCCTGTTATATTCAGTGCTGCCACGCTGCTGAAAAAATTTATTGTTTCCATTTTTTAATATTTTTTGATTAAATAATTTCTGTAAAGCCTTGTATAGTTTTACTTCTATACTGTTTCATTTTAAAAGCCATCCCCACAGCCCCCTCAACATCAGAACTAATGCTGTCCACTTTAATAACCATTCAATAGAAAGCGTAATCAGGCCCACGAAATAGTTATTGAAATGTTGCAACCCACCTAAGCCCCTGCGGTTGAACTGTCGCATACCGATAAATAACCTGATTGCCAAACCGACAAAGAACATAGTCGGGTAAGACATAGCCTCTAATAATTTGATGATTCTTTCCATAATTATGTATTTATGAGTAACAAATCGCTTTATTTGATGACCATTGTTTTTAAATAGTTATCGTATCTTTCTGTAATTTCCTTGCCCTTTAGGAAAATGTCTTTTTCGTAATGATAGCGTTCTTCGAATAGTCTTATTTTCTTTACAGTAAGATCAATGTCATAACGATAAGTAGCATTTGTGCGTTTCTCGTTCATTTCGCAATGTTCTGAAAGCAAAGCCAACTCTTTATTGCTATCCTCAAGAGAAAGGAGTGGCAGCAATAAATGCTCAACAATATATCCCTGTTCGGGGGCACTGCTGCTATCCGCAACACATATAATAAATTGTCCATTACTTAATTTGATATGAAGATTTGAGCGTGTCATAAGTTTTTATTTTTAATGTTTTGAATGTGATTTTTCAACGGTATAAACTCTATTGGTATAGTAGCCGATAAGCTGCTCCCATAGTCGTATTAAGCTATCGGTTTCTACATAGAAAAATTCTGTCCGGTTGCAATGAATGATATATACAGGCACATTCTTGTAATCTTTATTAAGACTTTGTGCCTTAGCATAACTTTTCGCTTCTTCTTTTGATTTTGTTTTCATAATCCAAATTTTTAAAGGCGGCCACCCTTTCAGGCAGTCGCCTGTTATTGATTAATTAATATTGAAAATATCCGTTCCGTCCTGTGCAAATGCAGTACACAGTTCAAATGCCCGCTGTGCTTTAGCCTGTGCAGTGCCTCCCATTACAATGGATTGCAGCTTGCTTTCATCATCTTTGTAATTGCGTACATTCTGATAGTAGCCTGTTACCGCATTGTATGCACCGAATACTGTTCCTTTGGTGGTGTTCATCTGTTGTGTATCTGCCATCATTGCATAGGAAAAGGCATCTTCAACGGTGTTTTTAAACACGGTTGACAGTTCATTGTCTGCACCTTTTTTAAGTGCATCCAATGTTTCCTTGTTGGGGCAAAGCGCCAGTTGGATTAGCTTCTTCACTTCTTCATCACAGATATGCACTTTTGTCCATTGGTTGAATATTCCCTCCAGTTGGACACTTAACTGATTAGTTAGTCCCATTACTTTATGGGCGTTTTCCAAACGTTGTTTTGCACCTGATGTATGGCGGATGCGTACCACATTAGACATATTGCCCAATGCAGCATTGAGGGTGTTTTGACATACGATACGGACAGGGGTAAACGCTGCGGTAATACTTCCCGTGCCATCATGTGAGGTAGTCAGGAAAATGTATTTTTCTGTAACATCATCACCGTTACCCACACGGATATAGTCAGGCAATTTAGCGGTGATAAATAGGCGTTCCCCGTTGCCCAACGCTCCTGCGGTTTCGTACAGGATACCATCGTCACCACCCACGATAGCATCGAAAAAGGCAAAGGCATCTGCATTCTGTACTATCTGGTAATCCTTTCCTACTACTCCAAAAACCTGATTGGTATCGGTTCGCATGGTAGCGAAGTTCTCGGGCAACAAGATGTTGCCGCCCTCTTTTATTTCGCCATTGCCGTCAATACTAACGTCCGCGCCATGAGTATAAAGCGGCGCTTTGATTACTTTAAAATCAAGCCCTGCAAATTTGATAGCTTCCGAACTTGTAGGATATTGTTCTACTATCTGCCCCAAATTGTGCCATGCTTTTTGTTGAACGCTGAAGAAACTGTATTTGCCCGTAAGTTCATTGAAATTTAGATTGTGTGCCATGATTGTAATTTTTAAAAATTGATAAATGATGTTGATTAAAAGGGAAGGTCATCGTTCCCTACTGTGTTTACGGTTTTCGTTTGCCCGTCACCGTTATCACTTGCAACGGTTTCAGTTTTCCTGCCTCCTCCATGCAGTTTGATTTGTGTTGTGTGAAAATGGAGGGCTGCATTTGCTTCTCCTTCTTTGTTAAGCCATGCCTGCGCACTCACCCTTCCGGTAAGTTCCACCAATGTGCCTTTGGTCAATGCCTTCGCCACGTTGGGTGAAATCCAATAAGCGCAATTGAAATACTCAGTGAGCTGTACCCGCTCGCCCTGTTTGTTTTTGTAGCTGTCGTTTACCGCTACTGAAAAGTTTACTACCTGCTTTTCATTTGGCAGGGTGTTTACTTTTGCGTCCCTTGTTAATCGTCCGATGATGTTCATGTCGTTTGATTTTATCGTTAAAAATTTTGTTTGATTTTTCTTTTTTTCACCCGCCTGCCCTAAAGAGCATTTTTCCAAAAGAAAAACGGGAAAAAAGAAAGCAGCAAAAGAGTGCGGAAATGAAAAGACACCAAAAGGAAACGGAATAAGTGCCGGAGGCTGAAAAAGGAAAAATTATATTTGGCGAAGCCTGATTTTTCCTTTTTCATTATGCCGTAGTCTTTTGGTTCGGGAGTGTGAGATGGCTCCGCACTAACTTAGCTGCCTTTTTACCCGTTTCGTTGGAAAAAAAATGCTTACAGCAGGTTGGATGGTATTTTCATCAGCATTTATAGGATCATCAGGAATGAAGCATGAGGGAAATGGAAGGCGGTGAGGAACGAGCCGGTGTGCAACACGGAAGCGAAGCGTATCCTGCAATCACCCGACCCGAAGGGGCATGCCCTACTAAAAAAATAAATAAAAAATCAACTTCCTAAAATAAAGTAAGCTGCTGTATATAATTTTCAAAACGATGTTCCTGTTTTTCAAAATATTCCCTGTCTGTTTCAAAGCCTGTAAAATCAAGCCTGTTTTTATACGCAGCAATCCTGCTGGAACCACTTCCCAAATGCGTATCTAAAACTTTCATTCCGGGTTTTACCTTAGCATACTGAAAACAAAAATCATAAAGCAGTATTGGTTTTTGTGTAGGATGAATCGTACCACCTTCAGTGCGTAATTGATTTCGGTTGATAATAATGCGGCGTAATGCTTTTTTATAAGATGTGTAAGCCAGTTCCCCATCGCTCATGGTAAGGTTTTGTCCCTTATCCCAGAATATCCAGCCCATTGAAGGCGACAGGTATTGCGGGAAGTAATTAGCGCCCCAGATGATTTGATTTTTTGAAACCCGGAATAACTCTGCGAAATACTCCTTTCCGGGCGGCGCCAGATCCCAGGTTTTTTTCTCGAAATATTTTCTTTTATGCTTACTGTTTTTTGTAAAGGATTCAGTTTGCCCGCTCCTGTTGATTCCATAGGGAGGATCAACAATAGCAAGGTCAAACCACTTATCAGGATAACGCTTCATTCCCGCGGTGCAATCTTCGGGGAACGTTTCCGAACAGGGAACATAATTGTAAGGCGGCATTGTCGTCTTCCAATTCCCCTGGCAGAAATTATTTATGTTCTTTTTTATTTTATCCATTCTCATTCCCTTCGCCTCTTTCACCTCTGGAAATACCAATAAAACTTTTTTTCACCTGAATTTAAAATCAGGACATTTTCTTTTGAACGACAAGATGTTTTTGTGCCGGGTCATTCAACAACCTTTCCATTTCAGATTGAATAATATCCTGTATATCCTGCTTAATCTGTAAGTAATTTCGTTGCACCATACTGTTATCCAACTTGCGTATAACCTCAATGTCCCTGTAATCCTCCTGTTCTCTTTTCAAAGCCTCATGGTCGTTTATAATTTCACAATGGAAAGTTTTCAGTTCGATTTTATTATCCGGATCATCGGCAACCATGCCTACAAACTCTCCTGAACTCAACGCTGATATTTTTGAAGGAGGTATAGCTGCTTCCAATTGCTTGGAGCGGCTGATTGACGTATCTCCACTATTGATAGAATAACTTTCCCTGTCCTGCATAATTTTACCAAAGCGTTCAGAAAGTTGTTTGGCGGTGTCGCCTGTAACTTGCCCTGCAATAATATTCCCGGTGATATTCATGATCACATCAGCCTGTTCCCTGCCATAATCCTTGCGAAGCTGGCTGAAGTCCTGTACGCCTAAACAGGTAGCAACTTTATTGCTTCGGGCAGTTGCAATCAGGCTGTCCATATTGTTCAAATAAATCGTTGGAAACTCATCAAATATCAGGCTGCTTTTTAGCTTTCCTTTTTTATTTACCTGCTTTATCAACCTAGTAACATACAGCGAAAGCACCGCGCCATATATCTGTATCTTCTGCGGGTTATTGCCCATGCAAACAATCTTAGGCTCTCCAGGATTATTAATATCCAAATTGAAATCGTTGCCTGATAAAACGTAATACAACTGTGGCGATGAAAGCCTTGCCATAGCAACCTTTGCAGAGGCTATCTGTCCTTCCAACTGTTCCATTACATCATTGAGATAAGCATTTACAAAGGGATTGATTAATACTTCAATTTCTTTCTCTGTGCGAAGCAGGGTAAACAAGCTATCATAATCTATCTGCATTAGTTCTATCACATGAGGCAGCGTACAAAACTCACCGCCTTTATACTTTCTCAAATACCATATCACAGCAGATAAAAAGTTAATTGGCGATTCCACGAAGAAGTCGCCCTGGCGTTTAATCCATTCCCTGTTCAGGCCCATTAAAATAGTCCTTGCGCTTTCAGCAGCATCCGTTATGTCTGTCATGGCTGAAGGCTCTAACGGATTGCACCGGTGGCTCCTTGTCAAATCATCAAAATTGATGACAAAAAACTGTGGTGATTTTTTATAATGATGCCTGTACTTTAACCAGGTATTGTAAGCAATTTTAGAAAGGTCGTCAAACTTAAAATCATACACAAACATCGTAAATCCTTTCCGGATATGTTGTGTAATGACGTGCCTTATTACAAAGTATGATTTGCCCGAACCGGGGGTTCCCAATACCATAATACCGCGAAATGGATTGATGATATTTATCCAGCTATTGCGTACCTTATTTTTCAGCCGGTAGCGGGCAGGGAGGTTGATGGAATATTCATTTTGTAATAAGCGTTCTTCCTGCGGGAAAGTTTCATTTTCTTTATTGAAAATATCTTTATTATTCATCCTGCTTTTGATAATACGGGAAAGCAAAGTACCACCGGAAAGTATCAGCAAAAATCCAACAGAGGTGATGCCGATATAAATGATGGCAACTTCCTGTATCATTAGCGGCAATAGCAATGAAAGATAGCTTACAAAATAAAGCAGCAGTCCAGTGATCAGATACGCAAATGCTGTTTTATAGTTCATCTTTTCATGCTTACGTCCCTTTGCCCCGAGTAAAGAAATTGCCAGGAAACCAAATGCAACTAGCTTGCTTTTAACGAAGCTGCTGAATATTCCGGTACGATAAATATTGTTTAAAATACGGTCGCTGAAAGCGCTGCTTAATCCCCAATCTTTAAAGGCCAAGTAACAGTAATAATAAAAGTGTATCAACAAAATAACAATGCTGATAAGCCTGGTCATGTCCAGAATCTTTCTTAATGCCTGTTCATTCTCACCTGTCTGCATAGCCATAGCTTTCAATTTTTATCAGTTATCTGAAATGTTTTTTCTTTTCTTCCTTTTACGTTTTCTTTTGAGTTGTTTGGGCAACCAATCTGCAGCCTGCTCGGGTTGCAATAGATCATTTAAAATGCTTGCTGATTTTGCAGGCTGCAGGTCATCAATAACAGCTTCGGTTTCTGTCCCGACGATAGGCCGGGACTGTAACCCAATGGGCGGTTTCAGGGCTGGATGATGCGAAAGCGATTCCTGCTCTGAAACATTTTTCAGCAGGCATCTTCCCTGGATAGCTTTTGCGCTGTATTGCTTTCCCAATGCACTGCCACTAAACACACATTTGGTGTAGTGATCTACATAAGTTATTCCGTAGATTAAACCAGACTCATTCT
>DASSHD010000726.1:0-3214 GCA_035693085.1 Hanamia sp.
TTTAGGGAATTGTGTTTTTATTTTTGGCGGTAAATGGATCGTTCAAAAATTAAATGCCAATCAAAGTTTAATGAACTGGATCATCGGTGGAATCTTCGCAATAACTGCAATTGTTTTTTTAATAAAAATTCTTTTGAATAAGGATGCAGCAGAGCAGTTGGAAGATATGAGTGTGAAAGAATAGTTATCAGTTTTCAGATATGAGGAAGGTGTAATTTGTCTTTAGACAATTTTACAGTAAACCAACAAATAATCCGTATTTATATTTTTTCAATCCGTGAAGCCCCATGAAATTAGTGGCAAAAAACCTCATCCCTCCCGATTCCTATCAGGACTCCAAAGCCCGCCCGGATGATCCGTTCGGACGGGAAGAAGGACACGCTCTATTAGTGATCCGTGGAAATCCCTGTCTGAATGCCCGCCTGCCTGCCCGGTTGACCCGGTTGGACGGGGATGAACCAGTTCGGACAGGGCTTCAGCCAGGCAGGCGTGTAATCAGTGGCTATCTTGTTTTCTAATTCGTGAAAATTTGTGTAATTCGTGGCTATCTTGTTTTTCCAATTCGTGAAAATTCGCGTAACCTGTCTGGCCGACAAAGGCAGGTTCGTGGCTAACAAAAAAAATAAATTTGCTGATTTCAATTTCTAACTTATTTTTGCGCAGCAATGATAATCACAAAAGCAAATACCGGCTTCTTTTACTTTAGCTACTATTTTAGAAATAGTCCGGGATGCCTTTGTTAAAACTGAAACAAACAGATAACGATAAAAGAATCCCGGCTGAAAAAGTCGGGATTTTTGTTTTTATGACCCGAACATGATGATAAAAAGATGATAAGATGAATGAAGAATAATATCATCATGTGAGAGCCATCTGGCAATTAAAAAACAATGAAAATGTTCAGATGAATAAGAGAATAGCCATACAGGGATTTGAAGGCAGCTTTCACCAGGCTGCCGCCCGTAGATTTTTTGGAAATGATGTGGAAGTAATTTGTTGCTCCACCTTTCGCGATGTAGTTAAAATTGCTGATAACGAAAGTAAGAGCGATGGTGGTTTGATGGCTATTGAGAATTCTATTGCCGGAAGTATTTTACCCAATTATAATTTGCTTCAAAAAAGCAATTTAAAAATTACGGGAGAGATCTATCTCCAGATTGATCAAAATCTTTTAGTGAATCCCGGTGTCTCACTTGATGATATACGCGAAGTGCATTCGCATCCAATGGCATTATTGCAATGCATGGACTTTCTGGAAAAACATAACTGGAAATTAATTGAAACAGAAGATACTGCTCTCAGCGCTCAACATATTCATCAGCACAAGAGCAAACATATTGCTGCCATTGCAGGCGAACTGGCTGCTGAACTTTTTCAATTAAATATGATAGCGCCAAACATTCATACTCAAAAAAATAATTACACAAGATTTTGGGTATTGCAGAATGCCGAATTGGTTATGGAGATTGAAGATGCCAACAAGGCTTCCATAATTTTTGAAACAGACCATTCAAAAGGAAGCCTTGCAAAAGTGCTTACAAAAATTTCGGAAGGCGATGTAAATCTTAGTAAACTTCAGTCAATGCCTATACCCGGCAGCGACTGGAAATATGCTTTCCATGCTGATTGTGAGTTTACGAATATTCAACATCTGAATCTTGTTCTGGAAAGTATAAAACCTTTTACGGCGGCGGTTAAAGTTTATGGTGTTTATAAAAATGGGAAAACACCAAGGTCATGAATTAATGAAAATATGAACGACAAATCAACAAAGATGAATAACAATAATTTTC
The DNA here is from genome assembly GCA_035693085.1 of Hanamia sp. GTDB lineage: Bacteria > Bacteroidota > Bacteroidia > Chitinophagales > Chitinophagaceae > Ginsengibacter. Next base: position 1,794 of record DASSHD010000726.1, read on the forward strand.
AAAATATAGTAAGTGTAGCTGATCGCCTCGGAGGTGTTGAAGAATATTATTTTTCAAAAAAATTGCGCCAGATTGATGAAATGAATAAAGCGGGAAAAAACGTAATTAATTTGGGTATTGGCAGCCCTGATCTTCCTCCGCATCCTGATGTAATAAGAACTCTCGGGGAAGAAGCCGAAAAACCCAACCAGCATGGTTACCAGAATTACAAAGGAAGCCCTGTTCTTAGAAAAGCGATTTCTGAATGGTATAAAAAATGGTATGATGTAACATTAAATCCTGATTCAGAAATTTTACCATTGATTGGCAGCAAAGAAGGTATCATGCATATTTGCATGACATATATTAACCCGGGAGATACTGTTTTAATTCCCAATCCCGGATACCCTACTTATAAAAGCGCAGCAAAAATTGCAGGAGCTAACGTGCAACCATATACGCTTAAGGAAGAAAATAACTGGTGTCCTGACTTTGAAGAATTGGAAAGATCAGATTTGACAAATGTGAAGTTGATGTTTGTGAATTATCCTCAGATGCCCACCGGACAGTTACCCACAAACGAGATGTTTGAACAATTAGTTTCCTTTGCTAAAAAACATCAGATACTTGTTGTTCACGATAACCCGTATAGTTTTATTTTGAATGATAGACCAATGAGTTTATTAAGTATTGATGGAGCTAAAGATGTTGTTATAGAGTTAAACTCTTTTAGCAAAAGCCATAATATGGCAGGTTGGAGAGTGGGGATGCTTTGCGGAGCAAAAGAAAGAGTAGAAGAAGTTCTGCGGTTTAAAAGCAATATGGACAGTGGCATGTTTCTTCCCCTGCAACTGGCGGCTGCAAAGGCTTTGGAACTTGGACAGGATTGGTACGATTCAGTAAATGCAGTTTATAGAAAGCGGAGAGAAAAGGTATTTGAGTTATTGGATTTGTTGGGATGCTCTTATAATGAAAATCAAGCGGGATTATTTGTGTGGGCGGCTATTCCCGAAAATTATAAAGACGGTTATGAATTAAGTGATAAAGTTTTGAACGATTCCAATGTGTTCATCACGCCGGGCGGAATTTTTGGAGATGCCGGTGATAAATACATCAGAGTGAGTTTGTGTGCGACAGAAGAAAAATTAGTGGACGCGATTAATAGAATTAAAAAGAATTGAAAATAAAGTGATCATGTTTGAGAATGTTACCATAGTTGGTGTGGGATTAATAAGTGGCTCGTTTGCTCTTGCTCTTAAAGATAAAGGTTTTGCAAAAAATATTATTGGAGTGAGCAGAACACAGGCAGGTCTGGATAAAGCGAAAGAACTTGGTATAATAGATGAAGCGTTGCCATTAGAAGAAGCGGTAAAGAAAAGTGATTTTATTTATGTGGCGATTCCTGTAGATGTTACTATACCGGTAATTAAGGAAATCATGGA
>DASSHD010000727.1:0-5446 GCA_035693085.1 Hanamia sp.
TTTTGAAAAAAGTTCGGATGGCAGTGTTACAAAGCATATAAAAGCCACAATTTAGTAACTTTGCTCCCCTGTCATTTTGACTACGAATAATTTCTGCATAAAATTTGACAATACTGTATTATCAATATTATTTTAATTAAAATCTATATATGGCCGGACTTCTCTCTATAATATTCGGTGGCAATAAAAGTGAAAAAGATGTAAAGGCTATCAGACCGCTTGTAGAAAAAATCAATTCATTTTTTGATCAGTATCAATCAATTTCAAATGATGAATTGCGCCAGAAAACAGTTCTCTTTAAAGAACGCATTAAAGAATATCTTAAAGAAATTGATGATCAGATAGAGATACAAAAAACAGAAGCGGATAAGTTAGATTCTGCTGACATAACAGGGCGTGATGCCATATACCGTCACATTGACGATATGCGCAAGGACCGGGATAAAAAACTGGAAGAAGTGCTTCTTGAAATATTACCAGAAGCTTTCGCAGTAGTAAAGGAAACTGCCCGCAGGTTCAAAGACAATGCAGAACTTGAATCTTCGGCTACAGAACTTGATAAAACTTTTGCCCTTACCAAAAAATACATCACTATCGAAGGTGATAAGGCAATTTATAAAAATAAATGGATAGCAGGTGGTACAGAAATTACCTGGAACATGGTTCATTATGATGTACAGTTGATCGGAGGTATTGTTTTGCACCAGGGCAAAATCGCTGAAATGGCCACTGGTGAAGGTAAAACATTGGTATCCACTTTGCCGGCATATTTGAATGCACTTGCAGGGCATGGCGTCCATATCGTAACAGTAAATGATTATCTCGCCCGCCGTGATAGTGAATGGAACGGAACTTTATTTGAATGGCTGGGACTCACGGTTGATTGTATTGATAAACATCAACCCAATAGTGAAGAACGGAGAAAAGCCTATAACTGCGATATTATTTACGGAACTAATAATGAATTTGGCTTCGATTATCTGCGGGACAATATGGTACATACTCCCGAAGAAATGGTTCAGGGGAAACATCATTTTGCTATGGTGGATGAGGTAGATAGCGTACTGATAGACGATGCCCGGACTCCATTAATTATTTCGGGCCCTATCCCGCGTGGCGACCAGCAGGAATTTGACCAGTTGAAGCCACGTGTGGAAAAAATAGTGGAAGCGCAAAAAAAAGTTACCGGCCAGTTTTTGATAGAAGCTAAAAAGAAAATTGCTGAAGGAAATGATGATCCCAAAGACGGAGGACTTGCCCTGTACCGCTCACATCGCGGACTTCCTAAAAACAGTGCATTAATAAAATATTTGAGTGAACCCGGAATGAAGGTAAAACTTCAAAAAACAGAAAATTATTACCTGGGCGAGCAGGAAAAAAATATGCATATAGTTGATGACGAACTATATTTTGTTATTGACGAAAAAAACAACCAGGTTCAGCTCACTGATAAAGGAATTGCACTCATTACCAAATCAGGTGAAGATCCGGAATTTTTTATTTTGCCAGATATAGGGGTAAAGCTTGCCGACATAGAAAAAAGCAGCGCTACTGCTGAAGAAAAATTAGAGCAGAAAGAAACATTATTAAATGATTATTCAATAAAAGCCGAAAGGATTCACACCGTTCAACAATTACTAAAAGCCTACACCATATTTGAAAGAGATGATGAGTATGTGGTGATTGATGGCCAGGTAAAAATCGTAGATGAGCAAACCGGTCGTATCATGGAAGGCCGCCGTTATTCTGATGGATTGCACCAGGCAATCGAAGCTAAAGAAAATGTGAAGATAGAAAGTGCTACGCAAACCTACGCCACTATTACCTTACAGAATTATTTCAGAATGTATCATAAACTGGCAGGTATGACGGGCACCGCAGAAACGGAAGCTGCCGAATTCTGGGATATTTATAAATTAGATGTGGTTACTATTCCTACCAACGTTCCTGTAATAAGAGATGATGTGCAGGACATGGTTTTCAAAACCAAACGCGAAAAATATAAATCGGTAATAGATGAAGTTGAAAAAATGAGCGCCGAGGGAAGGCCAATTTTGGTTGGTACTACTTCTGTGGAAGTAAGTGAATTACTCAGCAGAATGATGAAGCAAAAAGGAATTGTCCACAATGTATTGAATGCAAAACAACACGCCAAAGAAGCGCAGGTTGTTGCCGAAGCTGGTTTGGCCGGCGCCGTCACTATAGCCACCAACATGGCCGGCCGGGGAACTGATATTAAACTTGGCCCCGGCGTTGCAGATGCTGGCGGATTGGCAATTCTTGGAACAGAAAGACATGAAAGTCGCCGTGTGGACAGGCAGTTGCGTGGACGTTCCGGAAGACAAGGTGATCCGGGTTCGTCAAAATTCTTTGTATCACTGGAAGATGATCTGATGCGTATGTTTGGCAGCGAAAGAATCGCCGCATTGATGGATAGGATGGGATATAAAGAAGGTGAGGTAATTCAGCACAAGATGATCTCAAAAAGTATCGAGCGTGCTCAAAAGAAAGTGGAAGAGAACAACTTTGGCATCCGTAAAAGATTACTCGAATACGATGACGTGATGAACAAACAGCGTACAGTAATTTATGGAAAACGTAATCATGCTTTGTTTGGCGAAAGACTGGCTCTCGACCTTGATAATGCATTTTATTCAGTAGCAGAAGGTATTATTAACTCATTTAAAGAAATTAATAATCACGATGAGTTTAAGCTTGCAATAATCATGAATTTTGGAATTGATACTACGATTACTCCTGAAGAACTGGAAAAGGAAGACTACAATGTTTTGGCCAATAAATTATATTATGAAGCGAAGGATCATTATAACCACAAGAATCAGTTAATGAATCAACAAACGCTTCCGGTTATAAAAAATATAAGAAAAGAACAGGGAGCGCACATCATAAACGTGGCGGTTCCTTTTACAGATGGCAAAAAAATGATGCAGGCCATTGCCAATCTGGACAAAACAATTGAAACCAACGGCGCTGAACTTACCAATGCGCTGGAACGCAATATCACTCTTGCTTTAATTGATGATGCCTGGAAAGAACATTTGCGTGCAATGGATGATTTGAGGCAAAGTGTACAAACGGCTGGGTACGAACAAAAAGATCCGCTGGTAATTTACAAGATCGAAGCATTCGGCGCATTTAAACAAATGGACGACCAGGTAAATAAAGATATTGTAAGCTTTCTGGCACATTGCAGCATTCCTGTAGAACAAAACCAGGCTACAAGAATTACTGAAGAAAGAAGGAGAAGAACAGACATGAGTAAGATGCGCCAGCGCAAAGAAGAATTTGCCGGCGCAGCAGGTGGCCCGGAATATCTTTCGCAGGAAAACGAATACAACGATCCCTCTGAAAATATAAAACAAGAACCTATCAGAGTGGGACCCAAAGTTGGCCGCAACGATCCCTGCCCTTGTGGAAGCGGAAAAAAATATAAAAATTGCCACGGAAGGGGTGAGGGGTAAATGGTTTTAATTTGAAAATTATATTTCCTGATTTCCTTTTTTGGATTAGGCTATTTTGAAATTAATCTCTTCTTTTTCGTACAAGCATTCCTGTTCTAATCTAAAAATAAAAATTCCGGTTATTTATTGCTTTACTGTAATTCTTTAGAAACGACTCTCTGTAATTTGGAAGCCATGAGAAGGTACAGGATGTTTTTCAAACGGTCTGCCAGTAACATTATTAAAAATTAAGGAACAAGCCCGGAAGTAGATGACGCGTGGCCTTCTGATCAACGGCACCAAATTAAATAACTTTCCAGCTACCTTGTTCCTCGTTTAATCTTTCCTGTTATATTCAAATAAAAAATAGGAATTCCGGTAATTTCTTGTTTTACTGTAATTATGAAACTCTCACATTCAACATCCCCGGATGAATGAACAGTATCAATGAAACTTATACTCAAAGGAGATTTTGCATAAACACTGATCACCGGCTTTCTGCATTTTATTTCAGAAATTAAATAACACAAGCCCGCTAACATGTATTAAACCATATTACCAGGCTTGTGCAGATAAACATTAATTTTAACTATTCTGTTGATTACCCTTATCTGAATTCTGATTATTGTTTGTATCAGAATTATTGTTTATTCCCGAATTCTGGTTATTGTTCATTCCTTTTCGGGTATTCATTCTTTGTTGGCGAAAGTTCTTTTCGGCAATGCTGATATCTTTTTCCCTATCCGATTTTAAAGTGAGTATTTCCTGTTTTCTTTGTGCTTTTGTAAGGCTTTTATCTTTTCTGGCGGCTTTAATTTTATAACTATACTCACTCCTGATAGATTGTATCTGACTGTTTAATACATTTGACATATTTCTATAACGGTAAGGGAAATACGGATAACCAAAACCATACGGATAACCCCAGCCGAATGGATAACCATAGTAAGGGAATCCATAATCAAAGCCGTAGTAATATGTCGGGACTACATAAAAGTGAACACGTGGCGAATGGCTGAAGTGTTGACGAGGTACATGCGTAACGTTTGAATGTGGTGTTTGAGCAATTTTTTGTGCAGATGCTCCCAATGAAAATGTCACTGCGAGCAAAATTATTAATATCTTTTTCATAAAATTAAGTTTTTAAATTTTTCACTTAATTAGACGATAAAAGATGCTCAAAAATACTTTGTGGTTTATACTATAACAATTTGTTTTTTACAGATAGTTAAACGGATATATATATAAAATCAAAAATAGAAATTCAAGGAATTTGTTTGCTTACTGTGAAATTTTGTTTGGGAATAAGAACAAATAAATTTTGGAAAATCCAGGTATCTTCTTTCAATGAGAATGCCTGGTAAAACCAGGCTTCCACTTTTTTATATTTAATTTTTATTCCCTCTATTTTACATTCCTTCACTTATCTCAGCCTATGCAAATAATCATTATTTGCAAATTGCTTCTTCACATCATTAAGATTTCTCCGGATACTATTATCAATTAGTTTTCCTTCCATTTGCAAAATAAAACCTCCAATAATTTTATCATCTACCAGAGTTTCTAACTCTACATTATCATAAGAAGTAGATGCTTTAATCTTTGAAATAAAAGAATCAATCAACTCTTTACTTGCAGGTGCTGCAGTAGTCAATTTTGCATTATGCAAGCCCCTGATGGTATTGTATTGTTCAATAAAAGAGATGATCACATCTGGCAGATTGGACTCCCTGTTTTTATTACAAAGTAATTTTAAAAAAGCATCGGTGATTTTTGAAATTTTTCCTTTAGCTACTGCGCTTATGATCTTATATTTTTTATCCGGATGGATAATCGGACTATTGAGCATTAAAATAAATTCATGGCTCATTTTTACCACCGAACTCAGAAATAAAATATCGTTATGAACCGCGTCAAGTTGTTTCATATCTGTAGAAATATCTATCAGACTTTTTGCATATCTCCGGGCTAAACGAGGATTGTTC
>DASSHD010000728.1:0-15089 GCA_035693085.1 Hanamia sp.
ATTCTGCCTCGTATGCAGCTAACCGGTTTGAGGTGGTTTTCAGGACATTATCCGCAATGCCTGTAACTTTTACTTCAATAACTGCAGTACAAAAAAATGCAGACATAGAAGTAGATTGGAAAGTGGAAAATGAAAGTGGCATTCAGCGGTATGAAGTAGAAGAATCCGGTGATGGAAATCAGTTTACGCAAGTAACAACAGTTGCTCCTCAAAACAATGGATCTGGAAATTATAGCTGGTTAGATGAGAATGCAATTGCCGGTTATCATTACTATCGTGTTCGTAGTGTTGGAAAAGATGGCCAGGTTCAATATACACAGATCGTGAAAGTACTCATCGGAAAAATGGATGCTTCTTTTTCTGTCTATCCTAATCCGATAGTGAACGGAAATATTCACTTAGCGTTTAAAAACGAACCGGCTGGCGTTTATGGAGTACGATTATTGAATTCTTTGGGCCAGGTAATCGTTTCAAAAGTAATCAATCATGGCGGAGGCAGCAGTAATGAAGAAATTAATCCGGACAATAGATTAGCCAAAGGGATATATCAATTAGAAGTAACTAAACCTGATGGAAATGTGGAAGTTATGAAAGTGATCAAGTAGGTCTAAAATAAAATAGCTAATGTAGCCAGAAGATAAATCGCCGGAATTTGCAGTAAACAAACAAATTCCGGCGATTTCTATTTGTCCTTCTTCAATAGGCATATCATTTATTGAAAGAAGATAAGAATTTTTGAAAGGCTAGTCCATTGATTTTGTATTCACATAATAATTTTCATCTACTCTTATTCCATCCACGTTCTTCGGCGCCGGTTGAAATTTTTCGGTCGGATGAATAAAAATTAATTTCCCATTTGCATCATATATTTCCAGGGCCATATTAAAACCTGGTACACAATTTCCCCAACGGTAAAAGATCTTTCCTTTTATTGTTTTGTATTCCAGATCAGGTACTTTGGTTGTACGTAAATATTGGTCAAATACTTTAGAAAAATTAATACCCGATTGTTTGCTGATATAATCTTCTACCTGCTTGCCAGTAACGGTTTGATGATAAAAGGTTTTATTTAGCCCGGTTAGAATATTCCGGAATTTTTCATCATTGTTTATGATCTGCCGAATGGTATGGATCATGTTGGCACCTTTATAATACATATCTTCACTCCCCTCTTCATTTACTCCATAATGGGCAATAATTGGTTTGTCATTTTTAATGTTTTTGCGAATGCCGGTCACATATTCATCAGCCGCTTCTTTGCCATAATAATATTCGGTAAAAAGCGCTTCCGCATAATTGGCAAAAGATTCGTGTATCCACATGTCAGCAATATCTTTTGCAGTAATATTATTTCCAAACCACTCATGCGCGCTCTCATGGACAATGATAAAATCCCATTTTAATCCCCATCCGGTTCCTGAAAGATCGCGGCCATCGTACCCCATTTTATATTGATTTCCATAAGCAATGGCGCTCTGGTTCTCCATCCCGAGATAAGGGGCATCTACAAGTTTATAACCATCCGCATAAAAGGGATATGGGCCAAACCAATATTCAAAAGCCTTCATCATGCGTGGAGCATCTTTAAAGTGAATTTTAGCTTTGGAAAGATTAGAATCAAGCACCCAATAATCCATGGTGAGATTTCCTTTTTCACCTTTATAAATTTCTCCAAAATGTACATATTTCCCAATATAAAATGTGATATCATAATTATTGATCGGGCTTACGACAGCCCAGTCGTAGGTGGTGTTTTCATCACCATTTATTTTTACGCTTCTCAATCGCCCGTTACTTACGGTAATTAAATCGGATGGAGCCGTAAAATTCATTTCGGCACTATCTGGCTCATCTCCCAGGTAATCCTTACAGGGGTACCATACACTGGCGCCTATACCCTCACAGGCAACAGCTACCCACGGATTTCCCTGTTTATCTCTTTTCCAGACAAAGCCACCATCCCACGGCGGATTTATTGCTTTTCGAGGTTTGCCATGATAGTAAACAAACAATTTTGAAACTTCATTGTTTATGTTGACTGACGAACTGTGGGTACCATTTACAGTTAACATAATCGTATTCACATCGTGTTTTTGTAATAAAGGATTTCTTCCTTTTAAATAGACAAACCACGCATTACCATCACGGGTAAACGAAAGTTTTTCGCTATTGAGCGGATAATTCTCCCAGCCTGTTTTTAATATTACAGAATCAATGATCATTGGCTCCTGGAGATCTATCTGAAAAAAATCAGGATGTTTTTTATCCAATATTTTATAGCTGATGGCATTATACCCGGTGATGCTGCTATCATTGAAATCAAATGTAACGTGGAGATCATATTTGGTAGCGTTCCACCAATATCTGCCTGGACCATTACTGCCACGCAAAGTGTCTGCATGTGTAAAATATTGCGCAAAAGAAACATTCAAAACAATAAACAGAAAACTAAAAACAGAGATTATCTTTTTCATTTACTAAATTTATTTTTTTATAAACAAAGATGAAGTTAAAAAAACAAGTTCCTTTTGCTGAAAAAAAATCAGGTATCTCTCAAATTAGAATCGGTTGGCGCGAACCTGCCTACTATACAGGCAGGCGCCAACCGGGGCTGCGGGCCGTGGACGAGGTCTTCACCCATCATAATCAACTATTCATAATATTTATTCTAATTACAGGTTTTTTATTATGTATTTCTTCCTGTTCGCATCATGAAAAAGCAAAAAATATTTTTCATTACAACGAGCAATCCGGCATTGCTACTCTTGATCCTGCATTTGCAAAAAATCAATCTATCATGTGGGCAGTACATCAAATTTACAATACATTAGTGCAGATAGATAACAATCTTAACCTCGTAACATCACTTGCAAAAAGCTGGGATATCTCTTCAGATAATCTCACTTTTACTTTCCATTTACGCAATGATGTTTTTTTTCAGGATAATCCTGCATTTCCTAATGGAAAGGGAAGAAAGATGACCGCGGAGGATGTTGTATATAGTTTTGAGCGAATCCTTGATCCTGCGACTGCCAGCAGCGGAGCGTGGATATTTAATGGAAGAGTGGACACGGTACAACCTTTCAAAGCGATTGATGATACTACATTTCAATTAAGATTATTAAAACCATTTCATCCAATTCTCGGAGTGATGAGTATGCAGTATTGTTCGATAATTCCAAAAGAAGTCGTAGAAAAATATGGTAAAGATTTTAGACGTCATCCTTGTGGTACCGGCCCTTTTGAATTTGTAGCCTGGGAAGAAGGTCAGGCTTTGGTATTAAAAAAGAATCCTGAATATTTTGAAAAGGATAGTACAGGTGCCAGGCTTCCTTACCTTGATGGAATTAAAATTACATTCCTTCAAAACAAGGCTACAGAATTTCTTGAATTTCAACAGAAACGTTTAGACTTTGTAAATGAAATTGATCCTTCCTTTAAAGATGAAATTCTTACCAAAGGTGGTTTGTTACGTAAAGATTGGAAAGATAAAATTGTGCTGATTAAGCATCCGGCACTTACAGTAGAATACCTGGGCTTTTTATGTGACAGCAGTTTGCCCCTTGTAAAAAATTCTCCTCTTAAAGATGTCAGGATCAGGAAGGCAATTAACTATGGTTTCGATAGAAAAAAGATGATACTTTATATTCGAAATTCTATAGGAACTGCCGCAACAAGTGGTTTTATTCCGGCAGGATTTCCTTCTTTTGATTCTTCGGCAGTGAAAGGCTATCATTATGACCAGGCTAAAGCCTTAGAGCTATTAAAAGAAGCAGGCTATCCTAATGGCGTTGGTTTACCACCTTTTAAATTATTAACGGTTCCTCTTTACGCTGATTTTGCAAGCTATATTGCCAACGAATTATTACAGATAGGGATAAAAATAAATGTGGAAGTGATTCAGAAGAGTTTACTCCTCGAACAAACTGCAAAATCAGAAGCCTTATTTTTTCGTGGAAGTTGGATAGCTGATTATCCTGATGCTGAAAATTTTCTCAGTGTTTTTTATAGCAAGAATCCGGCGCCACCCAATTATACAAGATATAATAATCCAAAATTTGACAAATTATATGAAGCCTCTTTATCTGAAAAAAATGATTCTGTAAGATATAAATTATACCAGCAGGCCGACCAGGTAATGATAAAAGATGCGCCGGTTGTGCCTTTGTGGTATGATATGGTGATCTGGCTGGTACAGCCTTATGTAAAGAACTTTATTCCAAACGGCCTTAATTTATTGGAATTGAGAAGAGTGAAGATTAAAGAGTAAATATGATTTTTATATTAAAAAATCATTTTCGAATTTATAGAAATTCAAGTTTAAAAGTCACTTACAATTTAGAAATTAACTAATTCATATCCAATGCTTTAATCGTTAGAAAATAACAAATCCAATATTTAGCACGATAATTGCAATTATGTAATGCGATAGCATAATCCCTAATCATTAACTAAAACAAATGCTATGAATGACCTTACTTACTTACCCACAAGGAATGATAATTATTTAGCCCAATCAAATGGTTCTGAATCCCCCGATTTTGAAGTTATTGAAAAAGTAAAATATACTTCAACTGCAGGGCTGTATGACGCGGTATTTCAAAATGCTTTTCATGCCGTCTATATTGAGAACGGCGATGGATTGATCCTGAAATTTAATGAGAAGTTCTGTAAATTATTTGGATATTCAGTTTCTGAAATGGCTGAAGTTGAAAATACGGATTTATTTGAGATGGATGAAAATTCATTTCTTAATTTTATGAATGAGAGAACCGATAAAGGAATTGCAAAAGGAGAAATTACCGGAATAAAGAAATCAGGAAAAACATTTCCCTGCAGAATTTCCTCTGTGATATATCAATCAGATTTTGGCGACAAAAGAGCCATGAATACATTGGTAGATATTTCCGACGATCTTTCGGCCAGGTGGAATTTCTAATAATATTTATCAATTAAATATTCTTTTCAGGCATTTGCCTTCAATTTATCTGCGAATACTTTCTCTAATTTTTCCAGTTTAGGTTTTATTATATAATAGCAATAGGATTGCGAAGTATTATTGTTGTAATAATTAGAATGATAATTTTCTGCAGGATAAAAAACTTTGAATGGCTCTATAGCTGTGACAACCGGAGAGTTGAACACGCCGCTTTCATTTAACGCCGCCTTATATTTTTCAGCCTTTTGTTTTTGTTCTTCATTTTGATAAAAAATAACGCTCCTATATTGAGGGCCGATATCATTCCCTTGCCTGTTCAATGTAGTAGGATCATGAGTTTTCCAAAACACTTCAAGCAATTCATCAAAGGATATTTGGGAAGGGTCATATTCGATTTTCAGGCATTCGGCATGGCCGGTATTTTTATTGCAAACTTGTTCATATGTAGGATTTATTACATGTCCGCCACTATATCCGCTGGATACTTTCTTCACTCCTTTTAATCGCTGAAAAACCGCTTCAGTGCACCAAAAGCAGCCATTAGCAAGGTAAGCGGTTTCTGTATTTTTATGATTAGTCATTGTTTTTTTATTAAAAATTAATTTTCACAAAGGTAAGAAATTACAATTCCCATAGGAATAATGAAGAAAGCGCCAAAATGTATTACAGGATTCAGTAAACTAACTTTTATTCAGAATTTTAATTTTATAGAATAAATTGTTTAAGTCGTGAAAGCGCCAATGGTAATGAGACGCACAATTAATTATCTTTATAATTCATCATCTTTTCAAAATCATTTTGTACCTTTTAATAGGCCTTATCATGGAAAATTGACTAATATGCTCTAACGCGCCAAGTCCCCCTAAGGCGGGAGACCCGGCTGGGACTCAAAAATACTTTACCTGTTACTAAATTTACACAGTAAACCAACTTTTATTCTAAATTCTTATTTTATTTTTTAGAAATTTGGTATGCTTACATTTACTCAATAAAAATTTGCTATTTTTTAATAAATGAAACTTTTCCCCGAATCCGCTTCTCATCAATTGGAATTTGACAAAATAAAAGAATTACTTGCAAATCATTGCCGTTCGGAATATGCACGCACTAAAGCCAATGAACTACGTATTCATACCCATCTGAAATTCATAGAACCTCAACTTCTGCAAACCAATGAATACAAATTACTTTATCAAAATCATCTGTACTTTCCTGACGATGCGGTTCTTAACCTTACCAAAGAACTGAAACTATTGAGCATAGAAGCTTCCGTAATTACAGGCGAACAATTTTTACAAATAAAAAAATTAGCAATTGCCATTCAGCAAATATTCAGGTGGTTTAGTCCGGATAGAAAAAGCGCTTACCCATCATTGTCACAGATCATTGAGGAGACTTATTTTGAAAAAACCATTGTCTCTTTAATAGATGAAATACTGGATGAATACGGTATTGTAAAGGATAGTGCATCAGAAAAACTAGCTACGGTTAGAATGTCATTGTATAAAAAAAGAGCCGAACTCAAGCGAGTCTTTGCAAGGATTGCGGGTAAACTAAGAAAGCAGGGTTACCTTACCGATATCGAAGAAAGTTTTATGAACGGCAGAAAAGTGCTCGCTGTATTTGCAGAGCAAAAGAGGATGATCAAAGGTATCTTGCATGGCGAAAGCGATAGCAGGCGTACTTCATTTATCGAACCGGAAGAGACAATACATTTAAACAATGATATTTTTTCTTTGGAAAACGAAGAACGTAAAGAGGTCTATATAGTATTGCAAAATTTAACTTCAAAGATTCGCGCTTACCATTCTTTACTGAGCATCTACCACCAGATTATCGGTGAGTATGATTTTATAAGAGCAAAAGCAATGCTTGCTTTGGAATATAACGGTAATATGCCGGCAATTCACGATAAGGCAATCATGAAACTGAAAAATGCGATACATCCCCTACTCTATATTTATAATGAAAAATTAAATAAACCAACTATCCCGGTAAATATCTCCTTAGATGAGAAAAACAGGATACTTGTAATCAGCGGACCGAATGCCGGAGGTAAAACGGTAACTTTAAAAACTGCAGGAATATTACAAATGATGCTTCAAAGCGGACTTTTAGTTTCGTGTGACCATGACAGTGAGTTCGGTATTTTTAAGCAATTGATGATTCATATAGGTGATACGCAAAGCCTCGAATTTGAACTGAGCACTTATTCATCGCATCTCATCAATATGAAATATTTTATGGAAAATGCGAATGGCAAAACCTTATTTTTTATTGATGAATTAGGAAGTGGCAGCGATCCTAATCTCGGTGGCGCGTTTGCCGAAGTGATCATGGAAGAGTTGGCCAGGAAACATTCTCTTGGCCTGGTAACCACGCACTATCTCAACCTGAAAGTAATGGCTAATAAAGTAAGCGGCATCTTTAACGGAGCAATGGCTTTTGATGAAAAGAATTTAAAACCTCTTTATCAATTGATCATCGGGAAACCAGGCAGTTCCTATACTTTTTCTATTGCAGAACGCATAGGGCTACCACAATATTTGATTAATAAGGCCAGGAAACTGGTTGATGAAAACCATTTCTCACTTGATAAATTATTAAACAGTACCGAGCAAGACCAGCAACAAATACAAATAGAAAAAAAGAGACTTGAATTGTTGATCAAAGAAAATGAAAAGCTCCGGAAAGAAATGCAACAGGTAATTCATAAAGAAAAACATCTACAACAAATCCAATTATTAAAAGAACAAAACCAGGTCAGTGAAGCGAAATTCACCTACCTGAAAGAAATGGATCGCAAGTTAAAATCCATTTTAATGGAATGGAAGAAAACGGATGATAAAAATAAAGTGATAAAGATGATGCAGGCATTACTCTTCAAACAACCCGAAAAACAAATCATTCAAAAAAAACAAAAGAAGATTGACAATAAATATATTGAAACCAATGAGCCTGTGAAACAAGGCGACAAAGTAGTTATGACTTCAAATAGACAGGTGGGAACCATTATCAATATCAGGGGGAAGAAGGCCATAGTACAGGTCGGAGCAGTCCCGATAACGGTTAGTATCGGAGATTTGGTAGGTGTCAAAGAAAAAGTAACAGATCCTATTGAAATTGAGAATCAGGATTAATTAAAAAAATCTTCAGGCAAAAGTCTATGAATAAATATTTTATATAAATTACCACGTTTTAAATTTTTCCATTATGAACAAAATAAAATTTCTTCTTAATAACATAAATCAGAATAAATAAATGCCGGGAAAAGATAATCCAATTAGCGACAGAGAAGAAAAACGAAACCAACGAAATGCTCTCCTGGCTGGATTCCTGGGCTGGACGTTGGATGCTTTTGATTTTTTTATCCTGACTTTTGTACTTACAACTGTAGCAAAAGATTTTCATAAAACCATTCCTGAAATTGCTTTGACTCTTACCGCAAGCCTTGCTATGCGTCCCGTTGGGGCACTTATTTTTGGATTAATGGCAGACCGTTACGGAAGAAAACGCCCGTTGATGATAAGCATTATTTTTTATTCATTTATTGAGATCCTTTCAGGATTTGCTCCCACCTATACTGCATTTTTAATCCTTCGATTACTGTATGGAATAGGGATGGGAGGCGAATGGGGTGTGGGCGCTTCTCTTGTAATGGAATCGGTATCTGTAAAGCGGCGCGGTTTCTTTTCCGGTCTTTTGCAGGAAGGATATGCTTTTGGATTTTTGCTGGCCGCTGTGGCTTATTACACTGTATTTCCGCATTTCGGATGGAGAGTGATGTTCTTTCTTGGAGGGCTTCCTGCTTTGCTCACATTATTTATTCGGTCAAAGGTAAAAGAAACGGCAGCATGGAAAGCCGTAAAAGCCGCTAACTGGAAGGAATATAGAAATGCAATCGCAAAGCATTGGAAATTATTTCTGTACCTGGTTTTGCTCATGTCCATGATGAATTTAATTTCTCATGGCACACAGGATTTGTATCCTACTTTCTTACAACAACAACGACACTTCAGTCCTCATGAGACTGCAGTCATTACTATGATTTCTATGGTTGGCGCTATTCTCGGAGGACTGCTGTTTGGTTATCTTTCTGATTTATATGGAAGAAAAAAAATGATGGCGGTAGCAGTTATTCTTGCCATTATTATAATCCCATTATGGATGTATAACGGAGGAAGTATCATAATTGCTTTGGGTGCTTTTGCTATGCAATTTATGGTACAGGGAGCGTGGGGAATTATCCCGGCTCATATAAATGAATTAGCTCCGGGGCCACTTCGGGGTTTCTTTCCAGGGTTTGCTTATCAATTGGGAGTTTTGATCGCATCAAGTATTGCCTACCTGGAAGCATTACTTGCGGAACATGTTAATTATGCAGCATCTATGGAAATTTTAGCCGGTACTGTATTGGTGTTAGGCGCAATCGTTATTCTTGCAGGGCCGGAAGCAAAGGGGATTCATTTTCATTCAGTTAATGTGAAAGAATAATAATCTCCGAAATTGATACGTCTTTTCAAATATTTGCTTTTCCCTTTACAAATCAATTATTTTTCACAATGCTGTAATTCATTCAGATTTTCTTTTGCGGAACTTCAATCAGGTAAAAAGTTATTTTCGGGTTTTCATCAAACCAATAAAGTCAATACTATCTAACCAAACTTTTCCCATATTTTTTGATCTGAATCTATAAAAAACCCCGAATTCCCGGGGCTTTAATTCTGACGAAAATTAAATTAACATTACCTTCTTCCATAGCCATAATGAAACTGATTGTAAAATCTTGCATTCACCATCTGTATTTGTCTGGCTCTTTCATATTCGGCACTACGTATGGCTAATTTCTTTTGGTGATGGCGCATATAGCGGCTATGCCTGATTGAGTAAACTTTCATTTTGAATTCGCGGTTAATCCTTGCAATTTCGAAATTTCTGTCTCTTTCGGAAAAAAAATTTCTTTGATTATCATATCCCCGTCCAAACGTTGTAGCATTCCGGTCATTCCTGTTTTCATTATAATTTCCGTGATTGTATTGTGCAAATGAAGTGGCATATATTCCCATACAAAATGCAAGTGTAATAATCTTTTTCATGTGTAATTTTTTTGGGTTAAAAAATTGTTTCTGGAAATGAGATTGTATTTTGTCGGGGATGTTTAACAATAAAATGTTAATACAAATTTCTTAAAAATATGAAAGTTGATAAGTTTGCTTTTCATGTTTCATTTTAAATGCAGAAGCATCAAACCAGTAAGCCTACTTAGGGTAAGCAGGCAAACAAATAGTACGGATTTTTAATTAGATATCTTACTAAGTAAGCGATTGAATTATTTACTGATCTAAGAAAATGGATAAAAATTATTTAATCAATTTTACATTTACTGCATTGGAGCCTTTTGGCCCCATCTGTACTTCAAAACTTACCTTATTGTTTTCTTTTACAGGCTCAGTTAATGAATTGGCATGAACAAAAACGCTTTCCTGCGTTTCAATATCTTTTATAAAACCATAGCCTTTATCATAATTAAAAAATGTAACAATTCCTGTACGAATGAGGTCTTCCGGATTAAAAGGCGCTTGTTTGGGAACGCCAATTTCAATATCTTCAACATTGATAACAATTTTTTTTCTTGGATCAGGTGGCTTGGAAGAAAGATTGCCATTTTCGTCTAAGTAAGCGTACATGCTTTCGGGGTCAGCATTGTTTTTACTGTGTTCTCTTCGTTCCAGTTTTTTTTCTGCTTTCTCTTTCTTGTTTTGTCTCTTTTTCTTTTCTCTTTCCTTCTTATTCCATGTTTCTGCCATAAATTACTGTACTGATGATTTTAAAAGATTCCTTAGAATCAGGTGAATGATAATGATAAATACCTGTAAGAGTTTTTATCAGATTCATTCAAAGGTAAGTGAATATTATTTAGAACTGATATTTCAGACAGTATTAGGGATTAATTTTCAGAAGCTATTTTAAAAACTTCTTGAAATTGTAAAAGGGTTCTTTTGCAGGTTAATGCTTTTTAAAGTCAGGATTACTATACATTGATTTATTAAACAGATAATACTTGCCGTCATTATAATTTTTCCAATACCTATGGCCCATCACATCATAATACAATCTGCCATCCACACTTTTACTGGCTGCACTGTCATTTACAGTAATCACCTTTGGGAAAGTGGCTTTAGGAGTTCGGATAGCTTCTTTTTTTTCAACAATATTTTCTTCTTTCTTGCTTTCAGAAGAAGAAATACCATGAACTGGAGTTACCGATGGTGTGCCTGAAGGATGAATTCTCTTACTGCAGGAGTTTAATGTACTTGCAAATAAAAAAATAAGAATTACTATAAATACATAATTCAACTTATTCATTTTATATTTTTTTATAGTATTAACCAAAAATAATGCCGTGCTTCTAATGAATAACAGAAATGGACTGTTTAAAAATATTACTCCTTTTCGTTTATACCTGGCAGTTGTATTATCAATAACTAACAATTTTATAATTAAAAATAATCTGTTAAATAACTACTAATAAACCCTATTGAACAATTTAATTCATTTGATGGCATTGTTTTTTCATCTGTAATCAGAATAATTTATCAAGTAACTCTTAACCTAAAATTTAAAATATGAAAAACAAATTCATTTCACTCCTTCAAAAAAAATCATTGTATTTTTTAGCATTTTCCATTCTCGCATTTTCTTCCTGCAAAAAAGATACGAATGTTACCACTCCTACTGTCTCCGGATTGATGGCTTTCAATTTAATACCAGACAGTGCTTCCGCTATTGTATTTGCACTTTCCAATAGCAGTCTTACCAATGCTCCTCTTTCTTATACCAATTACACAGGAGCTTATTTATCTGTCTATAGTGGAAACAGAGGATTACAGACCCTTGATGCAAATTCAAATTCAATTATAGCTACTACCAATTTTCTTTTTGAACCCCAAAAATATTATTCTGCATTTGCTTTAGGCGCTAACGGAGTATATCAAAATAAGATTACAGATGACAATCTTGATTCACTTCCAACCAATACCGGCAATGCTTTCGTCCGTTATATCAATGCCATTCCCGATTCTTCAAAACCAATGGTAACCATTACATCTAATGGAAATAACGTAGTAAATGAACAGGCTTCTTTTGGCGCCATTTCCACATTTGCTCAAATAGCCCCGGGTGATATTTCTGTAAATATTGATAATGATTCTACTATCGTGGCTAACAGAACCATTAGCGTGGAAAAGGATAAAGTATATACGCTTTTACTTTTGGGGGTTCCTAAAGCAACTGATACATCAAGGGCTATTAAGATAAAGTATATTCAAAACGGAACGATTACTCCCTAAGATGGAATCCTGGTTTAGATAATGTGATGCTCCGGAGATTTCAATCTCCGGAGTTTTTATATTATTGAGAAAATAAATCCTTAATTTCAAAGGCTTAAATTTATTTTTTAGAATTTAATAATAAAAAAGCTTCAGGATAAGCGCAGAAAGTAAGAAGTATAAAATAAGAATTTGACTTTATTGTTTGTTTACTGTATTATGGAAATTTGTTGCCAACATGATCTTTTAAGTATTTTATTTTTAAATAATTAGAAGATAAATGAAATCTTTAAAATAAAATTGCATACCAAATTTTATGTCTTTTGAACCATTACTTGCTTTTCTACTTGTACGGTATTTAAGAAAATCACTTCGAAAATTTTCTCCTGATCCGAAATGGGATCAACTGTTTACATTTTCGATGTATGGGATTATTGCGCTTTTTATTCTTGAGATAATTTTCAAGACGGAATTTGTAACAAGATGGATATGGTATGCGTTGCTTTTTGGAATAACTGCATTAATTCTAAAAAATCGAATATTTGATTTCGCCAAAAAGACCTTGTATGCTGTACTTCCATTAATTTTATTGGGATTCTTCAGTGATTTTTTTAAAATAATTACTCCAAATCTATTCGACCAGATAAAAACTTACATAGCTTTTGCATTTTGTGTTGCAATTACCTGGATGATTGCAATGCTTGTGAAATCAAATAAGCAACAAAAGGCGCTGGAAACAGAACGTAAAAAAACTAAAGAGGAAGAGGAAAGAAGTAAATTTATTGCTGCTCAAAAAGATAAACTTGAAATATTGGTAAATGAACGTACTGCTGAATTGGTACAACAAAAAGAAGATTTGCAACACGCGATCACAGAACTACGTGAAACGCAGGCACACTTGATTCAATCTGAGAAAATGGCCAGCCTGGGGGAACTTACCGCCGGCATCGCACACGAAATTCAAAACCCTTTGAACTTTGTCAATAATTTTTCTGAGATAAATACAGAGCTGATAGCTGAAATGAAAAATGAATTATCAACCGGTAATCGGCAACAGGCAATTGAAATAGCAAATGATATTATTGAAAATGAGAAAAAGATAAATTATCATGGTAAAAGGGCAGATGCCATTGTAAAAGGCATGCTGCAACATTCCAGAAAAAGTACAGGAACAAAAGAACCGACAGATATCAATGCACTGGCAGATGAATATTTACGATTAAGTTATCATGGACTCCGTGCGAAAGACAAAAGTTTCAATGCAAAAATGGAAACCGCCTTTGATGAGAGTATCGGCAAAATAAATGTTATTCCACAAGATATAGGAAGGGTTTTATTAAATCTTTTCAACAATGCATTTTATGCTTGTACTGAGCGAAGCCGTGCTTCAACAAGCCAGTCTTCCGGTGAGGCAGGCTCAGCAGGACAAGCATACCAACCTACAGTTTCTGTGAAAACTTCATTGATCCCTTCCCCCTCTGGCAGAGAAGAAGACGCCAGTGTAATCATCACCGTTAGTGATAATGGGAACGGTATTCCGAAAAATATAGTTGATAAAATTTTTCAGCCATTCTTTACTACCAAACCTACAGGAGAAGGAACAGGACTTGGTTTGAGTCTGAGCTACGACATTGTAAAGGCACATGGTGGGAAAATAAAAGTAGAAAGCCAGTCTGCTGAAGCTGCAGCGCAGGCAGGTGAAGAAGGGGGAACCACTTTTGAGATCACATTGCCGGCAAAATGATAAAAGATCAATTATAAAATAATTCTTACCAGGAAAGGCTATAGGTTTAATTTAGCTTAATGAAAATTGGAATAAAACCTTCCTTAATTCCAATAATTAAGAATGATGCTCATCGGATATCCATATCTTATTTCCGCGTTAAAATAAATCTGCAATTTGGTTAGGCTGACATAAAAGAGATAAGGACTTTCTTTAATTTCTGTTTTTAAGAAAAAGGCCTTTTTCTTAAAAAGTATTCCCAATCACTTTATTTTTCAATTACTGCGAAATTTATTGAAGGCACACTGCTTATTCTTATTTTTAAGACCCGGATAATCCGAAGATATTTTATGTACGAAAATTTTAGTTTGATTTGACCCGCTCATTTAGAATGTTATGGTTAATCCACCATCCACAACAATTACAGAACCAGTGATATAAGATGCATCGGGGCCTGCAAGAAACCAGGCAACTCCGGCAATTTCTTCCGGAGTTCCTGCTCTTTTTAATGGCAGGCGCCCTGCTTTAATATAATTATCTCTAAACCAATCTGATTCCAATTCATTTTTACCATCTTCCTTTATTGACATGGGCGTATCCACAAATCCAGGAGCTATCGAATTCGCGAGTATATTCCTGGGTGCTAATTCCAAAGCCAGTGAACGGGTAAATTGAGTAATAGCAGCCTTTGCCACACCGTAAGCAGAACTTCCTTCCGCCACTCTCTGATAATGAATGGAAGTAATGTGAATAATACGTCCATCATTTTTTATTAACGGAACGAACTTGCGACAAGCTTTTACTGTTCCATATAACATTATTTGTAAAGAATTATCCCAGGCCGAAAAATCAGCTTCAATAACAGGGTTATTCTGCGATATACCTATACTGTTAACCAATACATCGAAATCACCAAATTTATCTTCAACGATATGTTTCATATCCTCAAGCTGTTCATCTTTACGAATATCCAACTCATAAGCAAGGTGGTTTTTACCTTTTAATCTTTCTGTTACTTCAATACATTTTGCCAAATTAGGAGCCGCTATAAGTACTTGCCACCCTTCACTGGCAAATCGTTCTGCAACTGCTTTGCCAA
>DASSHD010000729.1:0-7246 GCA_035693085.1 Hanamia sp.
TTGGTTTGTTCATATCGCCAACTCCCCAAAGTGGGATCGCCGCTGCCTTTTATGATGATGTCGCCATTTAAAACTCCATTTTTAATTTCTCCGGTATAGCCGAGCGTTGTTTTATATTTATAATCATGTCCTAACAATTCAAACGCAGTGGAGGCTGTAATTACTTTTTGACAGCTTGCAGGAGCCACCCCAATGTTTGTATTCACTTCTGTAACGGGCTTACCTGTAGTGGTGTTCACCACATAAAGGCTAATAGTTGCATGTTTAAAAGTAGGATCGCCTGCAAATTTTTTAAAAGCTGTATTAAATACCTGGTTAATCGGTTGTGCTTCTGAATACGATATGTAAAAAACGAGAAAAAAAATCAATAATCTTTTCAATGGAAATAATTTTAAGTTGAAAAAGCCAAAGCTAAAAAATTGTTAGCCACGAATTACACAAATTTGCACGAATCAGGAAAAATTATTTCATAGTAAAGTAACAAATAACGAGATTTTCTATTTTTCTTTTGCTTCTCAAAAAATGATCTTGGTATGAATAATTAATAAAGCGTATCCCTCTCCTTTTGGAGAGGGGTTGGGGTGAGGCCCTCACAGTAAAGTAACAAATAACGAGATTTTCTATTTTTTCTTTTGCTCCTCAAAAAATGATTATGATATGAATAATTAATAAATCGTGTCCCTCTCCTTTTGGAGAGGCCTGCCCGACTGTGTCATTCCCGTCCGACCGGGTCATCCGGGCGGGCAGACGGGAGTTGGGTGAGGCTCTCATAAAGCGTGTCTTTTAGAATTGACCTCCCGAGCCATGAGTTTGTCGAATGGTCGAAGGAGGCGTTGGTGCGAGGCTTCTTTCTCTTTAATTTTGCACTATGAAAAATATATATGCATCAATAATTACTATCGGAGATGAATTGCTGATCGGTCAGGTAATAGATACCAACAGCGCATGGATATCACAACAATTAAATAAAATAGGCATTACTATAAAAAACCGTATTTCTGTTGGCGATGTTGCAACCGAAATATGGGATGCCCTTGATATTGAAAATAAAGTTTCGGATGTTGTTTTGATTACTGGCGGCCTTGGGCCTACCTCTGATGACATAACCAAACCACTTCTTTGTAAATATTTTAATGGGAAAATGATAGTAGATGAAGGCGCTTTGCAAAATGTAAAACGCCTTTTTGAAAAAGTATATCATAAGCCTGTGAGTGAAGTAAATCTTAAGCAGGCTGAAGTGCCTGATGTGTGCCAAGTGATTTTAAATAAAAGAGGTTCAGCATCTGGAATGCTTTTCCATAAAGAGAAAACTATTTTTATCAGCATGCCCGGCGTTCCTTATGAGATGCAGGGAATTATGGAAGATGTGATTCTGTCTTTGAAAAAGAAATTTTCGCTCCCTGAGATAATTCATCGAACCATTCTTACAGCCGGTATTGGAGAATCAGCGATAGCAGAGATTCTTACTGATTTTGAAAAGCAGTTACCCAAAGAGATTCGTTTAGCTTATTTGCCAAATTACGGCATGGTGAGGTTGCGGCTTACTACTTCCGGCTTTGATAAAACAGCAACAGAAAAAATGATCAACGATCAGTTTATTCAATTAAAAAAACTGGTAAAAGATTATATGGTTACTGATAAAGACGAAACGATGCAGGAAGTGTTGGGTAAAATTTTATTGAAAAATAAAAAAACAATTTCCACTGCTGAAAGCTGTACCGGTGGCGCAATCGCAAGTCTCATTACTTCTGTGCCTGGTTCATCCGCATATTTTGAGGGCAGCATAGTGAGCTATTCTAATAATATAAAAAAATCTCTGCTCGGTGTAAAAGAAACGACACTTGAAAAATACGGGGCAGTAAGTGAGGAAACCGTAAGAGAGATGTTGTCCGGTTTATTACAAAAAACAGATACGGATTATGGAATCGCTGTCTCAGGAATCATGGGCCCGGATGGCGGCACACCCGATAAGCCTGTGGGTACTGTATGGGTAGCTGTTGGGAACAAAGAAAAGCAGCATGTTCAAAAATTAAAACAAAGGTTTGAACGAAATAAAAATATTGAAGTAACCTCGGTGATGGCGTTGAATATGATGAGGAAGTTTGTGTTGGAAAATGTTTGATATGGCTTTGATATATTCCGGGATATTACTACTTACGTTGGTATGTTTTTACAACTAAGAAAATATTGGTGTGAGAAGATGATTATTTTTTTACAGCCCTGTTGATTTTTCCATCGCCTCTGTATATCTCGTGCCCATTATATGAATATTAGCAGAAGCTGCTTCGATTTCCCGGAGTTCATCAGTTGTTAATTCGATGGAATCGGCGCCAATATTTTCTGTTAAACGATGCAACTTGGTAGTGCCTGGAATAGGAACAATCCACGGCTTTTGTGCGAGCACCCATGCTAATGCAATTTGTGCAGGCGTTGCCTGCCTACCGGACAGGCAGGCGTTTTTTGCTTTTGCAAATGCTTCTATCAAATCCAACAATGCCTGGTTTGCCTTGCGCGCTTCTTCAGTGTATCGTGGAAGAATGCTGCGAATATCACCTTCCTGAAATTTCGTATTCTCATCAATTTTACCTGCAAGAAAACCTTTACCTAACGGACTAAATGCAACTAGCCCAATTCCTAATTCTTCAAGAGCGGGAATAATTTCCTTTTCATGCTGTCTTGTCCACATAGAGTATTCACTTTGTAATGCACTGACCGGTTGTACGGCGTGTGCTTTACGAATCGTTTGTGCACCGGCTTCCGATAAACCAAAATATTTTGCCTTGCCTTCTTTAATTAAATCCTTCACGGTTCCGGCAACGTCTTCTATTGGTACGTTCGGGTCAACACGGTGCTGGTACAATAAATCAATCACATCAACCTTTAATCTTTTGAGAGAACCTTCAACGGCTTTTCTTATTTGTTCGGGTTTACTGTTTACGCCCACCATTTTCCCATCCTGAATATTGAAGCCAAATTTTGTGGCAATAATAACTTTCCCCTTGTATGGTTCAAGCGCTTCACCAACCAGCTCTTCATTGGTATAAGGCCCATACACTTCAGCGGTATCAAAAAAAGTAACACCCTGTTCTACGGCTTTGTGTAAAAGATTAACGGCGTCTTTTTTTTCCGGAAATGGATAATAGGAAAAGCTCATTCCCATACAGCCTAAGCCAATGGCAGAGACTTCAAGTCCTTCATTTCCTAATTTTCTTTTTTGCATGATTTGTTATTTTAAAATAGAAAAATTAATTTTTATTTAGAACCATTGTATTGTTCATCGGAAACTTTTTCCATCCATTCAACCACTTTACCATTTAGATTTTCCTGTATGGCTATGTGTGTCATGCCGGTCGTTGAGGTAGCGCCATGCCAATGCTTTTCATTTGCTTCAAACCAAACGATATCACCGGGATGAACGTCCTCAACAGCACCTCCTTCTCTTTGAACCCAACCTTTGCCAGATGTAATAATTAATGTTTGGCCTAAAGGATGCGTGTGCCACGCAGTTCTTGCACCAGGTTCAAATGTAACGCTGGCAGCGGCTGCGCGCCTTGATTCGTTCGGCTGAAACAATGCGTCAATGCGCACTGCACCTGAAAACCAATCTTCAGGCCCTTTGGCAGAAGGTTGAGAACCGATTCTTGTAATTTTCATAATGAATCTTTTAATTTTTAGTTTTAAATCTATATGAATTAGTAAAATTAAAAACCGTGTTATTTGTTCTTCTACTGCATGCTTTACTTTATTACTCTATTTTTAAAATACCAATTTGCTGCAGCCATTGCTTCACTTTAGTTTGCGCCTGTTTTTCCTTTTCTCCCTTTATCACAAAAAATATTTCATCTCTTTCCACACCGCCTTTGATAGAAAACCCATCCAAAACTTTACTGTCCTTACAAAGTTCTTTTACCGTTTGAAAACCACTTCCCACGCCATAGCCGGCATTTGTGTTGAAAGGAATTACTGTCTTTCCACTTAAATTATATTGATGCAAAAAACTTTTCATTGGCGGTGGCATTTGCATATCCCACGTTGGAAAACCTATGAACACAACATCATATTTTTCTATACTGTCTATTCTTGTTTTCAAAGGCGGCAAATAACCACTTGCATTTTCATCCACGACTTGTTGCACCGTTGCTTTATAATTTTCAGGATAAGGCTTTTCTAATTCAAGAGATACCAATTTCCCACCAACATTTTTTTGGATGATTTCGGCTATGGCTTTCGTGTTACTGGTTCGCGACAAATAGACAATTAATATCTTTTCAGACGACATAGATTGAGCATTTGAACAACCAGTCGAAACACACAAGACAATTATTAGCGATAGAAAAAATATGTTCTTCATTTTCATTGTTCATTGGTTACTTTTTGAGCACAGTAAGGAAGCTAATACATTAAACCTCTGGTTAATGCCAACCTTGTTTTAAAAAGCTTTCGACGATTCATATCTTATAGATTTGCGTTACTACTGTGTGCTATTGTTGTTGTCATTGTTCTTCAATTTAACCGGCCTCATCAAATGCGAGAACGTGAGAGAACCCATCTTCCATTTGCCTTTTTCTTTGATATATACCTCTGTTACCATGAAAGGATTGGTAACTTCTCTTCCGCCAACCACTGCCACCAGGTCAATATCATTTAAAAGAATTGCCGTGTTGTCATTGAAAATATTTACTACAACTGAGTAAACCACGGCTTTCTTATACCAGATACCACCGCTTTTGATGGTAGCCAATTCCGGGGGTTTTCCCCAGGTTCCTCCCATGTGAATAAACATGGCTTTATCATCAAACAAAACATTTAAAGAATCTACATTTTTGTCAGCCATCCAATCCCATTTCTTTTTTGAAAGGTCAATCACTTCCTGTTGTTCAGGCGTGTTTTTGGTGGCGGTTTGAATGGTTTCTGTCGGCGGCCGTTGCTGTGCATAAGAAGATTGCACACTGATTATAGCAAGAAACAGTCCGAGAATTTTTGCTTTCATTTTTATTTTTTTTAAGGTTTGTAATTGAGAAAATTTATAGTGAATAACTATTTATTTTACGCTATTATATTCTGCATTGGTTACTCTCTGCAACCATATCGTTTTCCCTTTACCGGCAAGTGAAATTGCGATATAAGCGAAGCTGCTTTTTGGCGCTGCTGCATGCCGGTGTTCTACTCCGGGAGGGCATTTGATTACATCACCTTTATGGACTATTTGTACCGGCTTCCCTTTTTCCTGGTAATATCCGGTGCCATCAGTAATAAGAAGAATTTGTCCGCCGGGATGGATATGCCAATCCAGTTTTGACCCCGGTGCATAGACAGCCTGTGCAACGCTGAAATCAAAAATGCTATCCGGTTTATTTAATTCATTGAGCCAGATAGTTCCTGTGTAGTTATCCGTATTCTTGCCTATTTCACCTTTAGGAAAGATAGAAGCGTCCTGTGACATTCCTGAAGTAAATAATGCAGCAGATAACAAAATTGTAAATAGTAATTTTTTGTTGTTCATATTTATAGTTTTTATTTTCAAAAATCATCTGGAATTACAGTTTTCTTTCTCCCAGCCATTTTACCATTTTAGGGTCACGATGGTCGAAGAATAAACTTGCATTTGTATCTAATGTTTTAATCGCTTCCATATCTTCTGTCCTCAGTTCAAAATCGAGGCTATTGAAGTTCTCCTCTATTCTTTCTTTATGGACTGATTTTGGTATGGCTACAATGCCTCTTTGGGTAAGCCAGCGAATAACAACTTGCGCAATGGTTTTGTTATATTTCCTGCCGATGGAAGCGAGCAATTCATTATGAAATAGATTGTTTTTGCCTTCTGCAAATGGCCCCCAACTTTCTAACTGTACATTGTGTTCCTGTAAGAATTTTTGTGTTTCAATTTGTTGATGAAAAGGATGTGTTTCAATTTGATTAACTGCCGGAACAATTTCGTTGTGGATAATCAAATCAATCAGCCGGTCAGGTTGAAAATTGCTTACGCCAATGGCTCTTATTTTGCCCTCTTTATACAAGTCCTGCATCGCTCTCCATTCACCATACACATCGCCGAACGGCTGATGAATAAGATATAAATCCAAATAATCTAATTGCAATTTTTTAAGGGAAGTTTCAAACGCTCTTTTCGTACCCTCATAACCGTTAGATTGTATCCAAACTTTGGTGGTGATAAACAAATCTTCCCTTGCTACACCACTTCTCTTTATCGCTTTGCCAACGGCTTCTTCGTTTCCATAAGATTGAGCTGTATCTATTAAGCGGTACCCGGTTTCAATTGCATCCACAACGCTTCTTTCACATTCATCTAAATCCTTTACCTGGAAAACGCCAAACCCAAGAATGGGCATTTCTACACCGTTATTTAATTTTACGTTCTGCATGGTTTTTCTTTTGTTAATGCAAAGGTCTTTGTATTTATCCGCCCGCATGGTATATGGATTGCTGTTTTGTTTACCATTATTGCTGATTTAAAGAATGTATATCAACAAGGCCATAAATATTCCATTAATTTTGAATCAGAAAAATTGAAAGAAATGGAAAATATAATAAGGTTTGAAACAATCAATGATTACAACGTTTTCAATAACAATGAAACATTGCATCCGCTGGTGAGCGTGGTTGACCTGTCTAAAGCAAGCCCACGGCAAGGTTCGCGGATGTATTTCGGTTTTTACACGATATTCTTAAAAGATGTAAAATGCGGCGATTTGGTATATGGGCGGCATACTTACGATTACCAGGAAGGCACATTGGTTTTCCTCGCGCCGGGGCAAGTTGCGGGTGTCAACAGCAACGGAGAAACCTATCAGCCCAAAGGTTATGCATTGGTTTTTCATCCTGATTTGATACATGGTACGACGCTTGGAAAACATATCCAGGACTATTCATTTTTCGGTTATCAGTTCAGTGAAGCGCTTCACCTGTCGGAGCGTGAAAGGAAAATTGTGCTGGATTGTTTTTCCAAAATCGAATATGAATTAGAACATGCCCTTGACAATCATAGCAAAAGATTGATAGTATCTAACATTGAGCTTTTCCTGGAATATTGCACCCGTTTTTACGACCGCCAGTTTATCACGCGGGATACGGTTCATAAAGGAATCTTAGAAAGATTTGAGCATTTGCTGAACAATTATTTTCATACAGACAAACCTCAGACTATAGGCTTGCCGTCTGTAGCTTTTTGTGCCAATGAATTGCATTTGTCAGCAAGCTATTTTGGCGACCTCATAAAAAAAGAAAC
>DASSHD010000730.1:0-7854 GCA_035693085.1 Hanamia sp.
TAAAGTGAAGAAGTATCATCAATATGGAATGTAAAATTGGGTACATAACTGTAATACCATTGTTGAGATGGTATCGCAGCCTGTTTTTCAAAGAGGTTGATCTTTATGCATGAATTAAGAAACACCGGAAGCAATAGTATAAAAAGAAATTTTTTCAATCTGTTTTTTTTACAAAAATAATTCGTTCTGACATGCATAAAAAATGGATTCTACAAAATATTAAAAGTTTGTTCTTTTATTTTTTCAAGTTCATCTTTCATGAGAACCACACATCTTTGTATGCCTGCATCGTAAGCTTTAGAACCAGTTGTATTAATCTCCCGGCCAATCTCCTGAACCACAAAAGAAAGTTTTTTTCCCTTTGCGCCTTCAGGGTCATCAAGAATAGATAAAAGATATTCACAATGATTTTTCAGCCTCACCTGTTCTTCCCTGATGTCAATTTTTTCAATGTAATAGATCAGCTCCTGCTCAAGACGGTTAGTATCATAATTTTCTTTCCCTACATTTTCTTCAAGGAGTTGCATTAATTCATTCTTCATACTCTTTCTTCTCTGAGGTTCCAGCTTTGCAATTTCTGCTTCTTGTTTATTAATATTCATTATTCGAAGCCGTAGTTCTTTTTCCAATGATTTTCCTTCATCTATCCTATGAACATTTAATTCCTGCAACGCAGCTTCAATTACACTTTTCAAATGATTCCAGTCATCCTCATTCAACACTTCATTACTTGGCGATACTACTTCAGGCAATCGTAATAAGGCGGCCAGAACCGAATTAGTGTCAATGGATAATTCTGTTGCAAGTTCTTTTATTTGCTGATAATAAGATTTTATAAGATCGGTGTTGATGACTACAGGTTTCGTTGCACCATTTTGTTTGATCACAATCAAACATTCGATAGTGCCACGCAACAAATATTCCTGTATTAAATTTCTTATATCAAATTCGTAAGTCTTTATAATAGGAGGAATCTTCAGATTGATATCTAATTGTTTTCCGTTGAGAGATTTTATTTCTACCAAATAAGTTTTATCGCCTATTGTTTGCTCTGCTCTTCCAAAGCCTGTCATTGATTGTAACATCTTAATTTTTTTCTTTTTAAATTTCGAGCAAGTTATACAATTCTCTTTGAGATATTGATTTCATTTCTCCCGGATGCAATTTCGACAATGTAAGATTTTCTATGCGATACCTTATCAATCTTAAAGTAGGGTGACCTACTTTGGCTGTCATTTTTCGTACTTGCCTGTTTTTACCTTCTGTTAAAATTATTTTGATCCAGCAATCAGGAATCAATTTCCTGAAACGAATGGGAGGATTTCTTGCAGCCACCGGAGGAAGAGAAGTAAATTTTTCAACCTTACATTTTTTTGTTTGAATCATTTTTCCATCCACATTAATCAAAACTCCCTGTTGCAATTTTTCAATTGCATATTGAGAAATATCTCCTTCTACCTGAACCCAATATTCCCTTTCGTGCCTGTGATGAGGATCCAACAAAAGATGATTGAGTTTTTTATCATCGGTTAATATTAACAAGCCTTCGCTGTCGTAGTCCAAACGCCCCACCGGATAAGCATTTGAAGGGACGTCAAAAAAATCTTTCAATGTTTTTTTCTTATCCGTAGAAGAAAACTGCGACAGTACATTAAAAGGTTTATAGACAATAAAATATTTATTCAAAAAAATAATTTTAAAATTAATAAGGATATCTTTTCAAATTCCTTTTTATAAAAAATAAAAAAGCCCGTCAAAAAAATGCACGGGCTTTGTTATATGTATGGGTTAGTAAGTACAGGAAAGAAATTCCTACCACAATATTAAAAATAATTTTTGCTAACTAAAAAAATATTTACGATTTTTTTATCAACATTTTAAAATGACTTGTGGATAAGATGAAAAAATGCTGCCGTCAGAAATTTGTTTTTATTTTTAAAATTTCAATAAAGGTAAACTTTAAAGATTCTATTTTGTCTTTTTTAAAATTGAATACAACTTTTATAATTTGATTCACTTCCTAATAAATGTATTTTTTTAATTTTTATTGTATTCACTTTATCTTTTTTCTTTAGAAATTTTTTAATCCTTCTACAGAAGGTGCATTTCCAAAATGTCGCTTTGGATTGAAGGTTGCCAACCTTTCGGATGGAGTTTTTAAATCTGAAAATTAAACTGTTGAAGGTTGGCAACCTTGCAGCATTTTGAAATGCACCCCTACTGAATCAGATTATATAAATACAAAAATCAAAACTTTATCTTTGGCGTTTAATTTTTTTATATGCAATTTCCCTCACCTGTTTCAGCACAATGGCTCGCCGGCTTTATAAATGCAAAAATCTCCGGAGATACAAATTCATTCGCTTCCGGCATCAATGAGATTCATAAAGTAAAAACCGGAGATGTGGTATTTGTTGATCATCCCAAATATTATGATGTATGCCTTAACAGCGCAGCTACGTTCATTATCATCAATGCTGAAAAAGAAGCGCCTAAAGGAAAAACACTTCTCATCGTTGAAGAACCCTTTGAAGCTTATCTGAAAATTGTAAATCATTTCAAGCCTTTCAATCCATCAGGTAAGATGATCAGCGACACTTCTAAAGTCGGGAAGAACACAGTCATCATGCCAAATGTTTTCTTAGGAAACAATGTTGTGGTCGGTGAAAATTGTATCATTCATCCCAATGTAAATATTTACGATGATTGTGTTATTGGGAACCATGTAGAGATTCATTCGGGTGCTGTTATAGGCAGCGATGCTTTTTATTTTAATACAAAGAAGAACAGGGAAAACTGGTTTAAAAAAATGCAAAGCTGTGGAAAGGTTGTGATTAATGACCATGTTGAAATAGGTGCCAATTGCACTATTGACCGCGGAGTAAGTGACGCCACTATTTTGGGAGCGGGTACTAAATTAGATAATCTTATTCATATCGGCCATGATGTTGTCGTTGGAAAAAATTGCTTGATAGCTGCGCAGGTTGGCATTGCGGGCGGAACCATCCTGGGCGATGGTGTTACTCTTTGGGGACAGGTGGGCGTGAACAAAACTATTACAATTGGAGACAACGCTGTGGTTATGGGGCAAGGCGGCGTTACTTCAAGTATAGAAGGAAATAAAACTTATTGGGGCACTCCCATACAGGAATTTTATAGTAAAAGAAAAGAATTGGTTTTGATAAAAAGGCTGCCGGAAATATGGGAAAAAGTAAAAAAGATCTCTGATGTCTAATGCCTGATTTTTTGATCCCTGACTTTTTGATGATCCGTATCTTCACATCAGACATTTACTCCGGTTCGTAATCATAAGGAAGCATATCTCCCATCTTTTTAAATCCGAGATATCCATTGCTAATAATATCTTCCTGATCGTAGAAGTAACCATTAGGCTCAATGAAAAAAGATTCTCCTTTCGGGAAAAAAATGGACGATAATTGAAAACCTTTTTTTGCTGTCGTATCCATATCAAGATATATTTTTTCAGGACCGGCTTTTTTGTAAAACACGGCAACTTCGCTTTGGTTGGGATGAAACTCCACCGTTTTGGTACTGTCATCCATTTTGTAATTTAATGCACCATAAAGATTTTCGAGGTGGATCGGAAAATCTTCTCCATTATTTTTCACTACAAACTGAAGTTCAAAACCATCTTCAGTTAATGTGCGCGCATAGATACTTCGCATCAATTGCAGCATAGATCCTTTGTATGCAATGGCGCGGTTTTCTTCCCATGTTCTTTGCTGCGCAGAATCTCCCTGCATTTCTACAAAGAGAGGGTATCCAATAAATAAATTGGTTTTGGTATTATAATAATTGGTAAAAGAATCAATAGCAAATTTCAAGGAATACCCCAATGCAAAATTATCTACAATAAGAGGTTCTTTGGCCAGCACTTTCAAACGGTCTCTTTTTTTACTGAAATAAAAATGAAGTACTTCGGGATTTTTGATCACACATTGTTTTGAAAATTTTGATTGCCCGATAAAATTATCTGTAAAGAAAGAGCCATATTTAGCCCATCCATCTTTTACTTCGTTACTAATGGCAATGGTAACCGCTTCGAGGGATTTTACTTCCGGACTTAATTCAACTACTAAACTATCATTTTGAGATGTTGTCCGGTTAATTCGCATAGTTTCCGTTTCGTATCCGGTATAAGTTACAACCAATGAATAACCGCCATCCGGAAGGCCGATGCTAAAATTACCTGCTGAGTCGCTGGCTTCGCCAATAGTGGTATTCTGTGCAAATACTGATGCCCCTTGTAATGGTTGCCTTGTATTTTTATCAATTACTTTCCCCTTTACCACATAGTATGAAGTTTGAGCGCTCAACAGAAATGATGATAAAATAAAAAAAGAAAAAGGAAAGACTGTTTTAAAAAATCTTTTGGAATTGGTTTTCATTGGGATCAATTAATATTAAAGATGATACTTTTCTTTTAAAACGGAACAAGTGAATCCGATAGTGTCTTTTATTTTCGTAAATTTAAAATCAGGGAGTGCTTTTAAAATTTTAGTGTTATCAAAATATACTTTTGCCTGGGCAGTGCGCACGGTTTCTTTTGTAAGCAAATGTTTTTCCCCTGTGAATTTTGTTTTTATGGCTTCCAGCCTCCAGATCATTTCTGCTAATAAAGGAGTTACTTTTTTGTAAGGAGGTTTCTTCCCAAAACAAAAAGCTATCGAAGAAAATATTTCTTTGTAAGATATATTTTCTCCGTTTAAAATAAAACGTTGGGAAGTAATTTCGCTATTCATTAACAGGATCATCGCCCGCGCCACATCACGCACATCTACAAATCCGGAAACGCCTTCCGTAAACCATTTGAATTCGTTATAAGCGTTTTTAAATATTGCCGAAGAACTGCTTTCCCAATTATCACCGCCCAATATTAGAGTAGGATTTACGATTACAGCCTTTAGTCCTTCACCGATTCCGCGCCATACTTCCAGTTCACCAAAATATTTTGATTTCCCATAAACGCTGTTGCTGGTTTCCTCCGTCCAGTTCATTTGTTCTGTAACCATTTCACGTTGCCTCATTCTTCCCAGAGCCGCTACAGAGCTTACGTGTACTAATTTTTTTACACCTGCATCTATGCATGCATTCACTACGTTTGCAGTACCTTCTATATTAATTTTTAAAAGCCTTTGTTTGTCTTTTGGATCATAAGAAACAATAGCGGCAGAATGATATACATGAGTAATTCCCTGCATCACTTTTTCGAGTTCTGTCACATCAAGAATATCACATTGAGCAATTTCCAAATTGAGGTGCGATAATGAAACAGGTGAAGAATGATAAATTGCTTTTACTTTTTCGCCGGAATCAAGCAATTGTTTTACTACTTCCTTGCCAACTAAACCGGCAGCGCCTGTTACAAGGATCCTTTTTTGATTGGTATCAATGCCTGATAAATTTTCTTGTAACATTTACTGGATTTCGGGTAATTATTTCAGGAATGTAAATTAGTGTTTCCTTTTTATTTATCGTTATAATTGTAAAATCCTTTCCCGGTCTTTTTCCCCAGTTCATTATTTTTCACTTTTTCAATTTGAAGGGAAGAAGGTTCGAAACGTTTTGCATTATCGAACGCATGATAAATGCTTTCTGTTACTGCAAGATTGATATCCATACCAATCAGATCCATTAGTCTGAAAGGCCCCATCTTAAATCCGCTTGCTTCTAAAATTTTATCCACTTCTTCAAACGATGCTACACCTTCTTCAGCAAGTTTAAGAGATTCCAGGTAATAATGTCTTGCTACACGATTTACAATAAAGCCCGGCGAATCTTTGCATATCACCGGATTTTTATGCATTTGCTTACAAATATCAAAAACCGTTTTTGCCACTTCATCATTGGTTATGGGTCCTTTTACAACTTCTACCAATTTCATGATATATGCAGGATTAAAAAAATGCATTCCTACAACACGCCCAGGGAAAATAATTTTTTCCTGGATAGATGAAATAGAAAGAGAAGAAGTGTTGGTGGCAAAAATAACTTCTTCATTATTATATTTTGCCAGTTCATTAAATAAAGAAACTTTGGCTTCTTCTTTTTCAATGATGGCTTCGATAATTACAAAAGCAGTACAATCCTTTATGTTATGCGTAAATTGAATTTGGTTAAAAATTTCTCCTTTTTCTTTTAAAGTAATTTTATTTTTATCAACTAAATATTGAAGATTTTTTTGAATGGAAATTTTTGCCTTTCCGAGCGCATTCTCATTTACATCAAAAAGAATAGTATTGAAACCGCTTTGTGCAGCGACCTGGGCAATTCCGCTTCCCATAGTTCCTGCTCCGCAAACGCAAATGGTTATTGTCATATCAAATTACTTTCTATACAGTAAAGAAACAAATATTGAAGATTCTCATTTAGGTTTATTACCAAGGTTCATAGCATTGAAAATGAGATTTTATTTAATAGAAATCTATATCCATTTGTCTCTTAATTTTTTTTGAATAATTTAAGGATATTCTTTGTGTTTAATTATCCGCAATATTTACTTCTTCCGACTTATAACTTTTGATTTTCCCTATTCTGGTAATCCGATCTTTATTTTCATAAAAAGCCTTAAGCAGTAAACAAACAATTATTCAGGATTCTTACTCGCATAATCCATTATAAAAATAAAAGTGCTTATACTATCAATTGAGAATTCTCATAAATAGAACCAATGTCATTCACTTTAATCCTGAATTTCGTTCCATGATTTCTAAGAGGAGTACCTCTAACTTCAGTTGTCCTTTCATCGAAATCAATATATTTCCCCTTTTTCTTTATAAAAATACTTATTTTCTATTTTCAATAAGTTTTATTGAACGATTTAATTGTAAAAGCAAAACAGCTTGTATCCCTTTTGGAGTTATGTAATAATCATTATTAACTTTAACTAAAAACTCCATTTCGCAGGCATAATTTGAAAAAATGTAAGTAGCAGTTTCTTTTGATTTAACTGCTCTCCAAGTTTGTGTTTTGCCAACAGACTTAACAAAATAATCTTTTACAGCTTCCTTATGGACAGGATAAGAATTTTTAGATAAAACAAAAACACTTTCAATTAATGAAAATATCGTGTAGGTAATAGAAGAATAAAATGGATTCTCTTTTAGGAAATCTGAAAGAAGTTCAATCTGCTCCCGATTTAATCTATCATCAACTATATTTTCACCTAGATTAACAAACTTATTTCCTAATTCAGTTAAGAAAAAAACATTTTTAAATTTTGAAACTAAAGATAAAAGTTGAGCAATTGATATTTTATTTCTAATAGTTTTTTCTGTTTTATTTTCAAGATTACAAATCTCTTTTAAAGATATTCCTCGACTCAAATGGTGCAAAGTATTTTTAATTAATCCTAACCTAACAACTCCATAATCTCCTGATTGAATTTTTAAGAAAGAGGATAGCTCCTTAAAATTTTCATAGTATTTTGATAAAACCAGCTCGGGCTTATAAGTTAAAAGTTGAATATTATTTTTACTACAAATTTTATGATCGTTTGTACTTGCAGAAGTTGCCAGGATTACCTTTTTTATCTTTGATTTAATTAATTTATTTTGATTTTGTAGCTCAACTAGGTCAGCTTCGTAATTGCTGATTTGGGTGATAATTTCTTTATAAAAAGGAACAACTTTTAATTCAATTAAAACCATTTCATCTTTATATAAGTAAAGCATATCAAGCTTCCCTGATGAAACTATTTTTTGCCTCGCGATTAAATTCAAATCGGAAAAATTAAGAGATAAAACTTCTGATAGTATTGATTTATCAGAAGTTAATATATCTTCAATTATCTTTTCTGAAACAGAATTATTGTTCATTTTCTATTGTATTCAA
>DASSHD010000731.1:0-9481 GCA_035693085.1 Hanamia sp.
AGAAGCAGGGCTAATGCTTTGTTAAAAGAGTTTCAATCAATCTAAGGTTCTTTTACGATTCACTCTTATTTCTGATCCTTTGGTCATCAAAACTGACGTGGGTCTTTCATTATTCAAAAACGAAAATTCATCTCCGTAAAGAGACCCGAAATCACAGTCTATTGAATGAGATATTACTTTTAAAGTTTCCCAAACAGGATGATCTACATGATATTCATAAGTTTTGTTATCGCTATATTTAGTGTATCCCCAATAATGATCCGCAAAAAAACTTTCGCAACTATCAGGGACAATTTTTCTTGATCTTTTATCAGTTACCGCGCTGATCTTATTCCACCTGTTTTTAAATTGCCATTCGTAGCCGGCTTCAAAACTTTCACCTCTATCATTGTGAAAATGTTTCATTTTCATTGTAGAATATTTTTCCCCATACAAATTATTAGCAATGAAAGAAACGGCTCTTTTGGGTACAATTTCTTTTATAAATACTACACCCTTTTTCCAGTTTCCATGATCATTTTGTTTGATATAAAAACGAAGATTTACTTCTTCAAAATTCACGTGCCGTGGGATACTTAAGCCAAGTACTTTAGTATTTAAAAATTTAAAACCAACAAGGCTTACATAAGCATTTCCGTCAAAAAAATCCAACTCGGTTTTGTAAGGAACATACGGAAGAAGTAACTCTTTGGGCACAACATAATTTGCCATAATTAAATTATTCCATTCTGCGAGCAAAAAATGTGTTGTCATAATAATTACAATGTAACCGGCAGGTAATAAACAAAATTGTGATAAAGTAATAATCCGGCTAAACAGATATGCTACAAGATTTCTGCCAACTATATCCGTCATCTGAAAAATATCAGTAATGTAATTAGTAATCAGTTGGCAGAAATAGCACCTATTACCAACATTTCATAAAAAATACCTTTACAATTTTGGCGGTAAAAAATAATCTGTATCTTTGTATGGAAACAATCAAAAGCTATGAATGAAAAAATTTGAAGTGATATTTTTGACCGAAGCACGGGAATTTTTACTTGAAGTGGATGAAAAGAGTCGCGATAAAATAATCTTCAACATTGACAAAGCCAAAGTGAAAACAGACAAAGAACTGTTTAAAAAACTGAAAGGTGAAATTTGGGAATTTAGAACATTATTCAACAAAACTTATTACCGGATTTTCGCTTTTTGGGACAAAACAGACAAGACGCAAACTATAGTTTTGGCAACTCACGGAATGATCAAAAAAACCGACAAAACACCTGAAAAAGAAATTGAAAAAGCGGAATGCATCAGGTTAAAATATTTTGAACTTAAAAACAAGAAAAATGGCAAACAAAAATAAAGAATTGAAAATGTTCACTTTCGACCAAATAAAGGATGAATTTATTGGAGAAATTGGAACTGAAAAACGTACTCAATATGAACAAGAATTACAACTTGAAGTATTAGGCGAAATGATCCGTAAAGTAAGGTTGGAAAGAAACCTGACACAAGAAGAATTGGGGAAATTGATTGGTGTTCAGCGTGCACAAATTTCAAAACTTGAAAACAATACTACAAACGTGACGATAGAAACAATTCTAAAAGTTTTTGGCGCACTAAAAGCAAAAGTGAATTTCAATGTGGAACTATTGAACAACAGAATACAAATCGCAAGATAAGGCCTACTTTTAAAACCTTCAACTTTTAACATTCAACATTCAACTTTCAATACAACAATCTCACCTTAATAGTTTCATTAATATCCTTTAGCAGTTCAAATGCTTCTTTTGAAAGATTTTTATTTACGTCAAGCACTACATATCCTATCTCATCATTTGTTTTTAAATACTGCCCAAGGATATTTATTTTGTGTGACGAAAGGCGCGAATTTATTTGAGATAACACTCCGGGAACATTTTTATGAATATGCAAAATGCGATGAGTATTTTCGTGCTGCGGCAGATTTAAAGGTGGTACAGAATGTGATCCTGTAGTAATTCCCATTTCTAAAAAGTTAAACAATTTATTACTTACATCTTCTCCAATATTTTGTTGGGCTTCTTCGGTAGAACCGCCGATGTGAGGAGTCAGGATCACATTGCTTAATCCCTGTAACGGCGTAGTAAATCTATCTCCGTTTTTTACCGGCTCTTCAGGAAACACATCCACAGCAGCCCCTCCCAATTCATTATTCACCAACGCATTTCTGAGCGCTTCCAGATCTACTACCTTTCCCCTGGCATAGTTAATAAGTATAGCAGTTTTCTTACAGGACTTTAAAACATCCCCGGTAATCATGTTTCTTGTTGATGGGAGATCGGGTACATGCAGGGTAATAATATCCGCAACTTTCATAAGTTCTTTCATGGATTTTTTAGCTTCAGCATTACCCAATGGCATTTTAGCTTCCGTATCATAAAAAATTACTTTCATCCCCATAGATTCTGCGAGTACGCTTACCTGTGACCCTATATTTCCGTAACCAATAATTCCTAATACTTTCCCACGCAGCTCATGGCTTCCTGTTGAATCTTTTAGCCATATTCCTTCATGTGCCGACCTGTTCTTATCAGGGATTTTGCGGATGAGCATGATAGATAAAGCAATCACCAATTCGGCTACAGACCGGGTATTGGAGTAGGGCGCATTAAAAACAGCAACCCCTTTTTTGGTAGCTGATGCAATATCCACCTGATTGGTTCCAATGCAGAAACATCCGATAGCCTGTAGCTTTGGGGCATTTTTTAAAACCTCCGCGGTAATTTTTGATTTGGAACGAATGCCCAGTAAATGAACATTTTTAATTTCTTTAATAAGGTCGCTCTCACTGAGCGCTCCCGATATTCGTCTTACAGAAGAATAACCTGCATCAACGAATCTTTCTGCTGCTGTTTTGCTAATATTTTCTAAAAAAAGAATATTTATTTTTTCTTTAGGATAACTCGTAACTTTTTTTTCCGGCATATTAAAATTGTAATGTAATATTGCAAATATAGTCCCTAAATCCTTGAATTATTTTTAATGAGATTGATAAATTTTTTTGCAGTATCCTTTTTTACATTTTTTCTGGCTATCTGTTCCTGTAACTCCGGCGCCAATAAATTAAAAACCCCTTTGATAGATACAGTGGGGATGAAAGCTCCTGATCCAAACCCAATTCCGAAGAAGGAGTTTGAGAGATATTACAGTGATGTGAAAAACTTTTATGAAAATAAATTATTAAGAACAGGTTTCAATGGCGGTATCCTGGTAGCCAAAAAGGGCGAGGTGATATTTGAAAATTACCATGGGTTTTTTGACCTTAGGAAAAAAGATTCCCTCCTTAATAAGCACAGCGCTTTTCAACTTGCTTCCGTTTCTAAAACTTTTACAGCTATGGCCACTTTGAAACTGGCACAAATGGGAAAGCTTTCAATAAATGATGATGTAAAAAAATATTTTCCTGCGTTTCCTTATGATAATGTAACCATTCGATTATTAATGAGCCATAGAAGCGGTTTGCCCAATTATATTTATTTCATGCAAAAATTAGGCTGGGACATAAAACAACATTGCACCAATGAAGATGTTCTTGACTATTTAATTAAATATAAACCCCAGGGCACCGGCAAACCGGACACGCACTTCTCTTATTGCAATACCAACTACGCCTTGCTGGCATTAATTATTGAAAAAGCATCAGGAGAATCGTACGCTGATTTTTTACAGCAGCAATTTTTTACCCCCCTGCACATGAATGACACTTATGTTTTCAATATTAAAGACAGCGCCACAGCAATGCCTTCTTACGACTGGCGTGGCAGGCACGAGGCGTTTACTTTTCTGGATTGCGGTATAGGCGATAAAAATATTTACAGCACACCGGAAGATTTGCTAAAATGGGATCAGGCGTTATATAGTAATAAGATCTTCACTGCCCAAACACTTCAGGAAGCGTTTACTCCTTATAGTAATGAAAAACCCGGTATCAGAAATTATGGATATGGATGGAGAATGAATGTATATCCAAATGGGAAAAAGATAATTTATCATAATGGCTGGTGGCATGGCAATAATGCGGTTTTTATCCGGATGATACAAGATTCGGTAACCATCATTGTGTTGGGAAATAAATATAACCGGAATATTTATGAAGCCAAGGATATGGAAGGGTATTTTGACCCGGGAGTTTTATTAAATGGCAGGGAAAATGCAGAAATTTCAAATGAAGAAATTAATAACAATGAAAATTCGGACACCATTATTTCTAAAAAAATAAAATTCGCTGCAAAAAAGATTCCTGTAAAAAAACATAAATCGAAAAGAAGAAGGAAATAGGGCAATGAGACTCTGCTACTATAATTCTACAGTAAAAGGACAAATAATTGAAATTCTTGTTTTACTCAGGAGGGATAAAAACAGGGAACAGAACCAGTGTTCGTACCCATTGAACCACATTCTTAGTTTCGTAAGTTTTCCGAATACAGCTACCAGGGTTAAGGATTATAACAGTGTAGTATAAACGTTTTTTGTATAGTAATACGAATAAATAATCCGGATTCTCAATTAAATATAAATTTCAGTGTCCAAAACTTTTTTAAATAAAACTGATCTGTTTCCCCGATTTCTCCTTCAAAAAAAGTAATTGCTTTCAATCTAAAAAATAGGGTTATAAAACCGCAAATATTGCAATCAAAGAATAGGTGTGTGATTTATCTCTTATTTAAAAATAGTAGAAATAAAATTCTATTCATTAAAATTTGCAAGATAATATGCATCTCTTAGCCAACAACGGGTTTAAAAATTAATTTCTTCTTAAAGGGCTATAAACACTGGCCGACAGGTAAGTTATCCGGATAAAAATATTCTATTATATACTGCCATATTTAGATTAGTTTGCAACTATGTGCGGTAGTTTTTAAAAAAAATATTGCGGTACTTGCACTTTTAATACTTTTTTTGTTATAAGTTTGTTAAGCAAAACAATAATTGAGGCTTAACAAAACAATGATTAATGCTTAAAATTGAGAGGCAAACTTTTATTCTTCACCAGGTTAATTTGCACAACAAAGTTTTGTCCAATGATTTGAGTAAACAAATAAAAGTTTCGGACGATACCATACGAAGAGACATTCAACAATTAGCAGAAGAAGGGAAAGTGATAAAATTTCATGGTGGCGCATTATCACCTTCATTTCATAATACACACACTGCGTCAAATGACGTGTATGCATATCAGCAAAAAAAGATCATTGCCCAAAAAGCAATATCACTTATTAAAGACGGAATGTTTGTATTGACTACAGGAGGTACTACCATTATTGAAATGGCCAGAGCATTACCATTAGAGTTGCATGCTACTTTTATTTCAGGAAGTATTCCCGCACTTTCAGAATACATCCTGCATCCAAACATTGAAGTGATAAGTATAGGTGATAAAATTTCAAAAGACTCTAAAATTACAGTTGGCCATGATGCGATCTCAAGAATAAAAGGATTAAAAGTTGATTTATGCATATTAGGAATATCCGCTATCAACCTTGAAAACGGAGTTTCAGATAACGACTGGGAAGTAGTGCAGGTAAAGAAGGCGATGGTAGAATCTGCAAGCAGATTAATTTGCCTTACTATATCAGAGAAAGTGAATTCGCAGCAACCTATACAGGTATGCGACAGTAAGAAGATAGATACTTTGATAACAGAATTGCCGCGGGAGGATGAATTATTGAAGCCTTATGTGAGGGCGGGGATAAAGGTAATATGAACTTATGATTATGATGCAGCAAACCAATAAACTTTGCTGT
This sequence comes from Hanamia sp., assembly GCA_035693085.1. Classification (GTDB taxonomy): domain Bacteria; phylum Bacteroidota; class Bacteroidia; order Chitinophagales; family Chitinophagaceae; genus Ginsengibacter. The sequence continues at coordinate 5,775 of DASSHD010000731.1, forward strand.
CTTAGTTGAGTAAAGGTTTTTAATAAATATACAATTAAAATTTCGTTATGAGAAAATTTGTAACTGCAACAATGACTTTATTGTTACTACAATTTAGCCAGATTTCTTTTGCCCAACAAAGAGAAATCACAGGAAAAGTGCTCGATGCCGGAGATGTTCCGTTACCAAATGTGAGCATATTAATTCAAGGAAAAAGTTTGGGAACGCAAACCAATTCCCAGGGTATATTCAATATTAAAGCTAATGCTGGAGAAGTATTAGTTTTTAGTGCTGTTGGCTATAATACGCAACATTTTAAAATCGGCAATTCCAATTCAATTACCGTTCATCTTGTAGCTGGCGAGAACGTTTTAAATGTAGTAACCGTAGCTATGGATCAAAAAAGGAATCCAAGAGAATTAGGTTATGCGGTACAATCTGTAAGTGGAAAAGTAATTGCTGAAACCCAGAGAGAAAATTTCATAAATGGTTTACAGGGAAGGGTTGCCGGACTTACAGTTACTCCTTCCACAGGTGCTGCAGGGGCTTCCTCGGGAATTGTATTAAGAGGTTATAATACCATTTCCGGGACGAACCAGCCTTTATTTGTAGTCGATGGAATTATTATAGATAATCAAACACTAAATTCTAACTCCCAGAGTGGAAGTGGAATAGGGCTTGCATCTGACGGCAATAACAGGTATAATGATAATACCAATCGTATAGCAGATTTAAATCCAAATGATATAGAAACTATAACAGTTTTAAAAGGTCCTGAAGCAACTGCATTGTATGGCAGCCAGGCAAGTTCGGGTGCTATAGTAATCACCACCAAAAAAGCAAAAGGCACCAATGGTAAAATTCTTTTAAATTATGATAATGATTTTAAGTTGCAGAAAGTTACCCGCTTCGCAGAGGTAAATAATGATTTTGGGCCAGGTGGAAGTAATAATATTCCAACTGCTCCTCCTTTATCAGGCCAGTTCACTTCATTTGGCCCAAAATGGAAGCCTGGAACCCAATTATTTGACAATTTGCATCATTTTTATAAAACCGGGTTTTCTCAAAATCATAATTTAAGCGCCGATTTTGGAACAAAGAATGTGGCATTCCGATTATCAGGTGGCTATTTTGATGATCATGGAGTAGTGCCCAACAATACTTATAAAAAATATACTCTTAAAATCTCCAATACTACCAAAATTGGAAAAATGATTACAATCACCCCTTCTGTGGCCTATACAAATGCAAATAACTTGTTGCCCAGAAAAGGCTCTAACGGTTCTCTTTTAGATCTGTATGCATGGCCGGCAAATAATGACATCAGAAATTACCAGGATGCAAACGGTAATAAGCTGCTGTTGTTTAATAGTAACTATAACACAGATTACGATAATCCTATCTGGAATGCTAAAAATAATAAAAATGGCGATCAGCTTAATCGTTGGATTTCTACATTGGGCATTGACATAAATCCTTACTCGTGGTTATCATTATCAGGAAGATTTGGCTACGATACTTATACGGACAATGGATATGTATTTACAAACCCAGAGTCTTATTTACTTTCAGCAGCTATCGCAGGTGGTTTAGATAATTATTACAGGACATATTCCGGATACAACCACACAATAACCGCCACAGTAAGAAAAAATTTTGGGGATTTCACCACCAGATTATTAGTGGGAACCATGTGGCAGGATTTAGAAACTAAACAATTTGCCGTATATGGCACTAACATGATTGATTCAGTTGGTAGTGATGGTAATATGTACAAAAACGGTTCCATTGTTACGTCATCAAGTCTTAATCCGAAGGATAGTAGCATTACTGCACCTAATACAAGAAAGCGCTTATTAAGAAATTATAATGGTTTACCTAATGAAAATATTTTCCGTGAACTGGCTTATTTTGGTGAGGTTTCAGTTGGATACAAGAACGTGGCATTCCTCACGTACTCACATCGCTTTGAATCAGCTTCTCCAATTCCAGCAGCCAACAGAAATTATAATTACCCAGGATTAAGTTTGAGTTTAATCGTTTCCGATATTTTCCCTGTCCTCAAAAAAGGAAATATTCTGGACTATGCAAAGTTGAGAGGTTCTTTGGCAAACACGGCAAGGCTAAACGATCCATATTCTAATCAATCGTTCTTTGTAAATAATTTTAGTAGTACAACACTACCTGTTACATACACCTATGGATATACGAATGCAAACCCTTATCTAAAGCCGGAAACACAGCAAACGTATGACCTTGGTATGGAACTTCGCTTTCTTAACAATGCTATTTCCCTGGAAGCAGACTATTACAATACTCTTGCCTCAAACCAGATAGCTCAGGGATACAGAGCAAGTTATGCAACAGGTTTTATTTTAAATACACAAAATGCAGCTTCGTTGCGTAATCAGGGAATTGAATTAACCTTAAACGTTACTCCTATAAGCAGGAAGGATTTTAACTGGACAATCAATTTCAACTTTAACCACATGTGGAGCAAAGTATTGACGCTGCCGGCTTCGATCGGTATCTTAAATGATTTTTACAATTCCGATACCTACATTTCGAATGTAAGAGGTGGCTTGATAAGAGGTCACTCAACAGGGACAATTACAGGGTCAACCTATCAGAGAAATGGAACTGGACAAATCCTTATTAATCCTTCTACTGGCATCCCTTTAGTAAATACAGGGAACCAATTAATAGGTGACAGAACACCTGATTTTACTTTGGGAACATTAAACACATTCAGGTATAAAAACTGGAGCCTGAGTTTTCTTTGGGATTTAAAAGTAGGAGGTGATATTTATAATGGCACCGATGCATTTCTCACGGGTTTGGGTAAGAGCGAAAGAACAGCTAATCGTAGTAAACCCATACTTGTAAACGGGGTGCTGAATGACGGAATGCAAGATAGTAAAACTCCTACAAAAAATACTTTGGCAATTGTGCCTCAATATTTAAGTTCTTATTATACTTCATTGCCTGATGAAGAATTTATTCAAAAAAATGTAAACTGGTTTAGATTAAGAGATATTACTTTAAGCTATACTCTTCCTGAAAAAGCTTTGCAAAAAATAAAAGCATTCAGAAGCCTCGGCTTTTTTGTAACAGGAAATGATTTAATACTCATGACCAATTACTATGGAGCTGACCCTGCAGTAAATGCAACCAATCCTGGTACAGGTGGAGTAGGTGGGTATGGGATGGACCTTGGAAATATTCCTACTCCTTTGAGTTTAAGTTTTGGATTAAGGGCAAACTTCAAATAATACATTTTAAGAATAAAATAAAAATATTTTTTATGGAAAATAAAATTCTAAAATCAATGCTTCTTCTTGGGGTAATGAGCATTTTCACTTTATCATCCTGCAAGAAAAAAATTGATGAAGCATATCTAAACCCAAATGCACCGGTAATAGTACCTATTGAAGATATTTTACCTGGGGTAATAGGAGGTTTTACAGCTTTTAATTCAGCAGCGGGAACCAACTTTGGAGTTCAACCCGACGATGTGCTTCTTGGGCGGTATATTCAATATTGGGGATCTACAGCCAATGGCGAGAATTATGGTTCAATGGGAGGTACGATGGGAAGTGACAATACCGGCGCAATATGGGGAGCGGCTTATTATGGGCATGGACAAAATGTAAACAGAATAATAGAATGGGGCATTCAGCAACAAAAATGGGATTATGTAGGAGCTGCTTACGCCGTAAGAGCATGGG
>DASSHD010000732.1:0-11991 GCA_035693085.1 Hanamia sp.
TAAAGAATTTGACCCGGTATTATTTAATGCGGATACCTGGGTAAAAACCGCTAAGGATGCAGGCATGAAATACCTTACCATCACTGCAAAACATCATGATGGTTTTTGTTTGTGGCCTTCAAAATATACAAGTTATAATATTAGCAATACTCCCTTTAAAAAAGATGTGGTAGGTGCGCTTGCTACTGCCTGCAAAAAAGCGGGAGTAAAATTTTGCATTTATTATTCAGTGCTCGATTGGCATCAACCCGATTATCCGTTGCATTCCAGCCACGATACTGAATTGGATCCCAAAGCGGATATGAGTAAATATATTATTTACATGAAAAATCAATTGAAAGAATTAATTACTAACTATCATCCTTACATGCTTTGGTTTGATGGCAACTGGGAAAAACCCTGGACACAGGAAATGGCGGTTGATATGTATAATTATATAAAAAAGTTAGACCCAAATGTAATTATCAATAACAGGCTTGGAAAATCTGATCATGAAGTCTTAACTGCAGAATCGGTAGGTGATTATGCAACACCCGAACAAAAAGTTGGTAAACTAAATATGGATTATCCGTGGGAATCGTGTATAACTATTTGCACACAATGGGCCTGGAAACCCAATGATAAAATGAAATCACTAAAGCAGTGCATTCAAACTTTGGCAAGTACAGCAGGTGGTAATGGCAACTTATTATTAAACGTGGGGCCTATGATGGATGGGCGAATAGAAGCCAGGCAGACAGAGCGTTTGAAAGAAGTGGGTAATTGGTTAAGAATTTATGGAGAATCTATATATGGAACAAAAGGCGGTCCATATAAACCTGATAGTATTTTTGCTTCCACACGAAAAGGCAATGAAATTTACCTTCATGTTTTCCAATCAAACGATAATCAACTCATCATTCCTGCTATACCGCATTTAAAAATATTGAAAGCATATTTTCTAAAAGGCAATAAGATTACTTTTGAACAAGATGAAAAAAACGTAAAACTTTCTTTGCCCCGTAAATTGCCTAATGAAAACGATGCAGTAATTGTATTAGATATGAATGGCAATGTGGAAAATATTCCTGTAATAAATAGAGAATAAAAAAATAAAATGAACGAAAAAATCGAAACACGACACACTGGTAGCCCCACAGAGGCAGCAAACATGAACACTTCCCAACTGCGGGAAAGTTTTTTAATCGAAAAAATATTTGAAGCAGATGCCCTACATCTTACTTTATCATTTTATGACCGTTATATCGCGGGTGGCGCAATGCCTGTGAATAAAACCATCGAATTACCTAATCCCGAAAACTTGAAAGCCAAATATTTTCTTGAACGAAGGGAAATGGGAATCATCAATGTAGGCGGCAAAGGAAGTGTAGAAGCTGATGGCGAAAAATATGAACTGGATTTTAAAGAAGCATTATACATCAGTAAAGAAACAAAAAAGGTGAATTTCAATTCAGTTGATAAATTGAAACCTGCAAAGTTTTATATCAATTCAGCGCCCGCACATCATAAATTTTCAACAAAAAAAATTACTAAAAAAGAAGCGGAAATCGTAACATTGGGTTCTTTGGAAAATTCAAATCACCGCACCATCAATAAACTAATCATAAACAGCGTCATAGAAACCTGTCAGTTACAAATGGGAATGACAGAATTAAAAACCGGAAGTGTATGGAACACTATGCCTGCGCATACGCATGACCGTAGGATGGAAGTTTATTTCTATTTTGAGATTCCTGAAAACCAGTCGGTATGCCACTTTATGGGCGAACCCCAGGAAACCCGGCATATATGGATGCAAAATGAACAAGCGGTTATTTCGCCAAACTGGAGCATACATGCAGGAGCGGGTACTTCCAATTATACTTTTATCTGGGGCATGGCCGGTGAAAATTTGGATTATGGAGATATGGATATATCCGCTGTGGAAGATTTGAGGTAAATATGTTTTCTTTCCCCTCTCCGCAAGGAGAGGGGCGGGGGGGTGAGGCGAAAAAACCCTGGAAGCTTTTAAAAATCTTACAGCTTTGTATAAGTTTTTAAACAAAAATCATGAACTCCTGAACTTCTCCCGGTGAGCCTTAAATTAATAAAATGAAAAAAATTCTTTTACCATTTTCTTTGATTGTTTTTTCTATAACAATCCTTAATCAAAAATCCATCGCGCAAAATAATTTCAGTGCAGACTCTACTTTACAAATAATGAAGAAAGTTGCCAACTGGCAATTGCATAGTTGGGAAAGAAATGGCATGCGCTGGCCAAAATATGATTGGACAAACGGCGCTGCCTACGCGGGTTTCATGGCTTTGAATGAAATAGCCAATGACCAGAAATACAGTAAGGCAATGTATCAAATCGGCGAAGACCTTGACTGGAACACTGGCCCGAGGCTCTTTATGGCGGATGATTATTGTGTGGCACAAATGTTTTCGCAATTGTATTCCTTGTACCGCCAACCAAAGATGATAGCACACTTTAAACAACAGGCAGATTCTATTATTGCTATGCCGCATACGGAATCATTAGAGTGGAAAGATAATGTACATCTTAGGGAATGGGCATGGTGCGATGCTTTGTTTATGGGCCCTCCGGCATTGGCTTATTTATCTACCGCTACCGGCGATCAAAAATATTTAGATATTGCGTCTAAGCTTTGGTGGAAAACCACCGATTATTTATTTGATACTTCAGAAGACTTGTATTTCCGGGATAGCCGGTATTTTGATAAGAAGGAAGCCAACGGAAAAAAAGTTTTTTGGTCGCGGGGTAATGGATGGGTGATGGGTGGCCTGGTAAGAATGTTGGAAAATATGCCAACAAATTATCGGGAACGTCCTCGTTTTGTTGAGTTGTACAAGAAGATGGCAGAAAAAGTTGACACGCTTCAATCTACCGATGGAAGCTGGCACGCTTCATTACTCGACCCGGAAAGTTATCCTGCGAAGGAAACGAGTGGCACAGGTTTCTTTTGCTATGCACTTGCATGGGGCGTGAATCATGGCTTGCTGTCATATCAAAAATACAATCCCGTTATTTTCAAAGCATGGGAAGCATTAACCTCATCCGTTCATGCAAATGGAATGCTGGGGAATGTACAGCAAATAGGGGCTCAGCCGGAATCTGTGGATAGTAACAGTACAGAAGTATATGGCGTAGGCGCTTTTCTTTTGGCAGGATCGCAGATGATTGATATGATATTAAAACGTTCTGCAGAGAATAATATTTTATCATTGTATAATCCTACGGGTTTAGATAGAAGAGAGGAAGTTGTCTCCTTTCCTTTCAATGATTTTATTACAAAAAATAGAAATTACCGCGATAAAAAATTTAAAATTACCGATGCATTAACAGGTGAAGAAATTCCTTACCAGTTGGAATACCACGGAAATAAAAATCCCATCAATCTCTTGTTGCTTAATACTCTTGCGCCGGGTTCCAAAATATATGCACGTATTACGAATGAAGATCCTTCTGAATTTAAAACAAGAACTTATGCGCGTTTTGTGCCTGAACGTTATGATGATTTTGCATGGGAAAACGACCGCATTGCTTATCGCGTTTATGGCAAGGCATTGGAAAAAGTACCTAATGAAATGGGTTATGGACTTGACGTATGGGCTAAAAGAACTCCCGAAATGGTAATAAATAAATGGTACAAGATTGCACATTATCATGTTGACCATAGCGAAGGATTGGATTTTTATGACGTGGGTTTTAGCCTCGGAGCCGGTAGCAGTGCACCTTACATAAAGGATTCTATTTATTATTCTAAAAATTTCAGGAGGTATAAAGTGCTTGATAACGGCCCTTTACGCAGCACTTTTCAATTAGATTATGATGCGTGGAATGTAGATGGCAAAAGCGTTACGGAAAGTAAAATTATTTCATTGGATGCCGGTTCTCAATTGAACAGAATGGAAAAAACATATTTCTTCAAAGGAAAAACAATGCCTGTTGTGATTGGTATTGTGGAGCATAAAGGAAACGGAACGATGTTGCTCGATGAAAAAAATGGCATCATGGGATATTGGGAACCGCAGCATGGAAAGGATGGAACTTTGGGAATAGGCTCTGTAATGGAGGAACCTGTTGTGAATATGAAAGTCACCGACAATCATTTGTTGACTATTATCAATGTAAATTCAAATAAACCTTTTGTTTACTACACCGGTGCAGCCTGGAATAAAGCCGGATTAATTACCAATAGTAAAGAATGGTCTATGTATTTAAATAATTTTAAAGAAAAAATTCAAAGGCCGGTTTTGGTAAATTGGTTACAATAGTTTTATTTTAAAATGAATAAAATTAAAATCTTCAAAAATTGTTTATTTACTGATAAAGAGAATTCAGATTATCCTTATGACCTGGTATTATAGTAAACCCCGCCTGTACCATTCGGGCAGGCAACAAATATGGCGGATTCTTGTTTCCTTTATCAAACTTAAATTTCTAAATCATGCAAAGTAAATTACTAAATCGTTTTGTTTCTACATTGATTCTTGTCACTATGCTTCATTTTTTATCAAATGCACAAACGGAACAAAAACAAGAAGGCCCGTTTAAACCTAATAAAGAGTCTCTTCATCAGTATAAATATCCCGAATGGTTTCGTGACGCAAAATTTGGTTTCTGGGCACACTGGGGCCCACAGGCAGTTCCGCGCCAGGGCGATTGGTATGCCAGAAAAATGTACGAAGAAGGTAGCGATGATTATAAATATCATGTTACGCATTATGGCCACCCCTCTAAATTTGGATACAAGGATATCATTCCTTTGTGGAAAGCGCAGAGATGGGATCCGGATAAACTGATGGCGCTTTACAAAAAAGCAGGTGCAAAATATTTTGTGAGCATGGGTTCACATCATGATGATTTTTTTCTTTGGAACTCAAAAATTCATAAATGGAATTCGGTAAATTATGGCCCTCATAAAGATGTTGTGGGAATCTGGCAGGCGGCGGCGAAAAAAGAAGGATTAAAGTTTGGCGTATCCGAACATTTAGGCGCGAGTTTTACATGGTTCCAATCCAGTCATGGCGCAGACACTACAGGCCCATACAAAGGCATACCGTATGATGGGGCTAATCCTATGTACCAGGATCTGTATCATGCCAAAGCAGATTCCAATGATAACGGATGGTTAAGCATTAATAAAGAATGGCAAAGGGAATGGTTTTTTAGTATTAAAGAATTAATTGATAATTACCATCCAGACCTTCTTTATTCCGACAGTCAATTTCCGTTTGGAGAATATGGGCTCAATATGCTTTCCCACTTTTACAACCAAAACATCGCAGAAAACGGAGGAAATTTAGAAGCGGTTTACACCTGCAAAGAGCCTTCAGATGGGTTATGGGTGCAGGACCTGGAACGCGGAGTACAAGATACTATCAGTCCTTTTCCATGGCAAACAGATACCTCAATAGGCGATTGGTTTTATCGTACCGGACAAAAATATAAGAGTGCTACAGAAGTCATTCAGATGTTGGTTGACATTGTTAGTAAAAATGGAAATCTATTAATCAATATTGTTCAAACACCTGAAGGCGACCTGGAACCGGATGTATTGAAAATAGTAAACGAAATAGGGATGTGGACTTCAAAAAATGGGGAAGGAATCTATGGAACCCGCCCATGGAAAGTTTATGGCGAAAAACCGGCATCACAATCAATAGTAAAAAGTGGAAGTTTTAATGAAGATAAATTAAAATACACTGCTCAGGATATTCGCTTTACCACCAAAGGAGATACGCTCTTTGCATTTTGCCTCGGCGCGCCGACAACAGATATAAAAATTAATTCTCTCGGAAAAAATTCAAAGTTTTCAGGAAAGAAAATAGCGTCTGTTACCATGCTTGGTAGCAATGCAAAACTACATTGGAAGCAGGATGGAAGTGCTTTGGTTATCAGAAATAATTTTAAAATGCCGGTGGAGGAAGTACCGGTAGTTGGATTTAAAATTGAATTCATGTAGGGGCATCGTTGCGCCCTAAAATGCAAAAGGGCAACCGAAAGGGATTGCTTCTACGAAAAAAATTCGCGTAAATTCGTGCAACCTGCCTGCCGGCAAAGGCAGGTTCGTGGCTTTCAAAATAAAAAAAGATGCAACCAATTAATACGGCAATATGTTCTTTCGGAATGAGCGGAAAGGTTTTCCACGCGCCATTTATAAGTGTAAATCCTGGTTTTAATTTTTATGCAGTATGGGAACGCTCCAAAAATCTTGCGCAAGAGAAATACCCGAATGTGAAAACTTACAGAACACTGGAAGATATGCTGGCAGATGATTTGGTGGAATTAGTAATAGTAAACACGCCGAATTACACTCATTATGAATATACAAAAAAAGCATTGGAAGCAGGGAAACATGTAATAGTTGAAAAACCTTTTACCATTATTTCTGAAGAAGGAAATGAATTAATAGCGCTGGCAAAAAAGCAAAATAAAAAATTATCTGTTTATCAAAACCGGCGTTACGACAGCGATTATAAAACCATAAAAAAAGTGGTAGAAGAAAAATTGCTGGGAAATTTGGTAGAAGTGGAAATGCACTTCGACAGATTTAAAGAAGAGCTGAGTCCAAAAGTACACAAAGAAATCCCCGGACCAGGAACCGGCTCTCTTTACGATCTCGGTTCTCATTTGATAGACCAGGCATTGCAATTATTTGGTATGCCACAAAAAATATTTGCAGATATACAGGCTGCCCGCCCCATTTCTAAAGTGGATGATTATTTTGAATTGCTATTGTATTATGGAAAGATGCGGGTGCGGGTAAAATCAAGCTATGTAGTCAGAGAACCTTTACCCGGTTATGTTTTTCATGGGTTAAAAGGCTCTTTTATAAAACCCAAAACCGACGTTCAGGAAGAAATGTTGCAGGCAGGTAAGATACCTGGCGGTAAAGAGTGGGGAACAGAACCGGATTCTGAAAGAGGTTTATTACATACGGAAAAAGATGGTAAAGAAATAAGGGAATACATTTCATCGGAACAAGGGAATTATGGTGAATATTATGATGGAATTTATGAAGCCATCCGCAACGGGAAGCCTTTGCCTGTAACTGCAGAAGATGGCCTGAAAGTGATTCAAATTATTAAAGCTGCCTACGAGAGCAAGGAGACAAAGAGAGTTGTTGAACTGTAAGACTAAACACTGCAATACCGTGGCAAGTTAAAATAAGAATCTTAAAAATTTATTGCTTTACTAAAAGGCATTAAACCTGGAAAGCTTTATCTGAAAAAAATTATTTATGATATGGCTAAAAAATCTTCCTTGTTTTCTTTAAAAAAGTCCAATCGTAATCGTTTGCGTAAATAAATTCCTTGAAGTCCATTGTTTATTATAATTATAGAGTTACACTTGTAAACCATATAAAGATAAAAAAGTCATTAAAATCCTTATCTCTATTAATTAAAATAAAATGGGGAATATTTGCATTTGTAAAATTTAAAAGATTTACATACACTTTCCCTTAATTTATTCGTAAAAAAGAATAACAATGAAATATAGATTGGAACAAACATGGCGGTGGTTTGGCCCATCTGACCCGGTAAGTTTGAGCGATATAAAACAAACCGGTGCAACAGGTATCGTAACAGCACTGCATCATATCCCACATGGAGAAATCTGGACAGTTGATGAGATAAATAAAAGAAAAGAAATACTTAAAAAGGAAGGCTTTGAATGGAGCGTTGTTGAAAGTATCACCGTGCATGAAAATATAAAAACAAGAACAGGAAATTATAAAGAATACATTGAAAAATATAAAACTTCCATTCGTAATGTCGCCGCATGTAGTATTCCTGTAATAACATATAATTTTATGCCTGTCAACGACTGGACACGCACTTCACTAAAACATAAAATGCCGGACGGTTCCCTGGCGCTGTATTTCAACTGGATTGACCTGGCTGTTTTTGATCTGTTTATTTTAAAAAGAAAAAATGCGGATTTATCTTATTCAAAAGATATTTTACAAAAAGCCGAAGAAAGATTTAAAAATTATTCTGAAAAGCAATTGGAGGATTTAGCAGGTGTGGTAATGTTTGGGATTCCGGGAGAAAAAAAAATAACAACCGGGGATATGTTGCAGAAGCTTGAATTGTATTCTGATATATCTGCTGATTCGCTGCGTAACAATCTTTGTGAATTTCAAAAAGAAATAAGTGCGGTTGCAGAAGAATGTGGCGTTGTATTAGCCATTCATCCGGACGATCCCCCCTTCCCTATTCTTGGCCTTCCACGAATCGTAAGCAGCATGGATGATTTCAATTATTTTTTAAATAAAGTTGATAATAAAGCCAACGGTGTTTGTTTCTGTACCGGCTCACTTGGTGCCTCTGCTAAAAATAACTTAACGGATATGGTTAAACGCATAGGAGAAAAAATACATTTTGTTCATTTAAGGAATGTTACCAAAGACGTAGAAGGTAATTTTTTTGAAGCAGATCATCTCGGTGGTGATAATGATATGTATTCTGTTGTGAAAGAGATTTCTTCGCTTCAGCAAAAATTAAAAAAATCAATTCCTTTTCGACCGGATCATGGCCATCAAATGTTAGATGATTTGAACAAAGTTTCTAATCCCGGCTATTCAGCCATAGGAAGAATGAGAGGGCTTGCTGAAATAAGAGGCCTTGAAATGGGAATACTCGGTTCAGGGAAATCTTAATTATATTTAAAGGCTTTTATTTGCCAATAGAATAGAATCAAAAATCCAATTACTAATTTAAAAATAAAAAATGTCGGAAACTTTATCAAAAAGCGGTTTTTCTTCTACTGCGGCTGCTATTAATGAAAGCGTTGGTAAATACAGATGGACGATATGCACTTTACTTTTTTTTGCCACTACCATTAATTACTTAGACAGATCAGTAATCAGTCTATTAAAAAATGATCTTGAGATCAAGTTCAACTGGACTGAATCTGATTATTCTGATATTGTCATCGCATTTCAGGTTTCGTATGCGATTGGCATGTTGATAGCCGGAAGGTTCATTGATAAAGTAGGCACCAAAATCGGTTATGCGATTACACTAACGCTTTGGAGTTTTGCATCCATGGGGCATGCCCTGGTTAAAAGTACCGTTGGTTTTTTGATTGCGAGATCTGCTTTAGGAATTAGTGAGGCGGGCAATTTTCCTGCTGCTATAAAAACTACCGCTGAATGGTTTCCCAAAAAGGAAAGGGCGTTTGCTACCGGCATCTTTAATTCAGGAGCCAACATTGGGGCAATACTGGCACCACTTACCGTTCCTTTTATTGTAGTGAAATGGGGATGGCAGGAGGCTTTTATTTTTACCGGCGCTTTTGGTTTGATATGGTTGGTGTTTTGGTTTATATTTTATGAAATCCCGTCTAAGCAAAAGAGATTATCTAAGAAAGAATTTGATTATATTCATAGTGATGTTGATGAAGCAGAAAACAGGCCGGGAAAACCTGAGCTTACCACCGATGTTGAATTACACAAAAGAGTTCCATGGATTAAATTATTGAGATACAACCAAACCTGGACTTTTATTTTGGGGAAATTTCTTACTGATCCTATCTGGTGGTTTTATCTTTTTTGGCTTCCAGCTTTTCTAACTGCTCAGTATGGCATTGAAGGTACGGGAATGGCATTACCTGTAGCATTGGTATATACTATGTCAACAGTGGGAAGTATTTGGGGAGGTTGGTTACCAATGTATTTTATCAAAAAAGGCTGGCCGGTTTTTCGTGCACGAAAAGTATCCATGCTAATATACGCTTTCCTGGTATTGCCGGTAGTATTTGCCCAATACCTTGGCTCTCTGAATATGTGGTTTGCAGTATTCATAATCGGAATTGCCACATCAGCGCACCAGGCATGGTCGGCAAACATATTCACAACCGTGTCGGATATGTTTCCTAAAAAAACTGTGGCTTCCGTAACAGGTATGGGAGGTATGGCTGGTGCTTTGGGAGGTATTTTGATTGCATATTTGGCAGGTAAATTGTTTGACCATTTTAAGGCAATAGGAAACCTGGATGCAGGGTATTTTATCATGTTTATTATTTGCGGGTGTGCTTACCTGTTAGCATGGATATTGATGCACCTCCTGGCGCCTAAATTAAAAAGAATTGATTTTGATTAAAAGGCTGCAAGATCAATGTTGAAAGAATTAAAAAGTAAAGAACATTAAGAATCAATATTATGAAACAATTTTTAGACGGGGATTTTCTATTGGAATCCGAAACTGCGAAAAAATTATATCACAATTTCGCGGATAAAATGCCAATCATTGATTACCATTGCCACCTTCCGGTAGAGCAAATCGCAAATGATATTAATTTTGAAAACCTTACACAAATATGGTTGTACGGCGACCATTATAAATGGCGTGCCATGCGTGCCAACGGCGTGGATGAAAGTTATTGCACCGGTGATAAGACAGATTATGAAAAATTTGAAAAATGGGCAGAAACAGTTCCCTACACCCTGCGCAACCCGCTCTATCATTGGACACACCTTGAGCTGCAAAGGTATTTTGATGTGCATGAAATATTAAATCCGGAAAGTGCCAAAAAAATCTATAACGAATGCACTAAAAGATTGCAAACCAAAGAATATTCTGTTCGCAATTTGTTACGCAAAATGAATGTAAAAGTTGTTTGTACTACTGATGATCCTACAGACACTTTGGAGCATCATCAAAAAATAAAGGGCGATGATTTTGAAATAAAAGTATTTCCTGCCTTTCGACCTGATAAAGCAATGAATGTTGATAACGTTAATGATTTTAATAGTTATATAAAAAAATTGGAAAAAGTAAGCGATATATCAATAAAGTCTTTTCAAAATTACCTGGATGCTTTAAAAAAACGTCACGATTTTTTCGCAACAATGGGTTGTTCGGTTTCAGATCATGGCCTTGAATATATTTATGCAGAAGATTATTCTGATGAAGATGTAGAAAATATTTTCAATAAAATTCGTAATGGAAAAGAACTTTCTGCAAATGAAAATTTGAAATTCAAATCCGCAATGCTTCACATTTTCGCAATCTGGGATTGTGAAAAAGGCTGGGTACAACAATATCATTTGGGTGCATTTAGAAATAACAATACCAGGAAAATGAAGCAAAATGGCCCCGATACAGGCTGGGATTCTATTGGTGATTATTCCCAGGGAAAATCTATGGTGAAATTTTTAAACCGCCTTGATTCAAACAATGAACTTGCTAAAACAATAATTTATAATCTGAACCCTTCCGATAATGAACTGATTGCTTCTATGACAGGTAATTTTAATGATGGAACAATTCCTGGCAAAATTCAGTTTGGCGCAGCATGGTGGTTCTTAGATCAGAAAGATGGAATGACAAAACAAATCAATGCTTTGTCCAACATGGGTTTGCTTAGTCGTTTTGTGGGTATGATAACTGATTCCCGTTCGTTTCTTTCTTATCCTCGTCATGAATATTTCCGTAGAATTCTTTGCAATTTATTTGGTGATGAAATTGAAAGCGGGGAATTACCAAACGATCTCAACTGGACAGGAAAAATCATACAGGATATTTGCTATAATAACGCGAAGAAATATTTTGGATGGTAATTCTGGAGGTATCCTTCAATTAACCGTTTAAAGTAAAATATAATAAAAAAGTTCATTTACTGTAGGTGAAGGGAACAATAATAAAGGGTAAAAATTTCAATCACTACTTTAGGCGAATGGATCTATCTTAAATCATTAAATAGGAAGAGAAGAGTTTTGCAATGAAAATACTTCTTAAATTACACATTTCATAAGCATTCTTTTAAACTAAAATCTTTTGTTATTATATGAACAAACCAAAACTACTTCCCAAACCAAAAATTGGAACTTTTATAGACCCTTTAAGCGATTATGGTTTATAATGTAAAGCTTTACATTTAAATCCTTATGTAAAGTTGGAGATAATGTAAAGTCCAGGCATATAAAATTCAGTAAGAACCGCCATCTTCATATTTTGATCCTTCATTTTACTTTA
>DASSHD010000733.1:0-2275 GCA_035693085.1 Hanamia sp.
CAGGTACCATCTGCTTCGATACACATTCTTTGTGAAGCATTAAAAGCGATACCCCAGGCAGAATGCCGGGCGTTGGTTCCTATCGGGAAAATATTTTCAAATAATTCGGGTTCTTCTATCGCCCATTCTAATAATTGCTGACCTCCCATAGATCCGCCAATGCCAATTTTGATTTTTTTAATTCCTAAAGACTCTTTTAAAGGCTGATAGGAACGAATCATATCACGTGGCGTAAAAAAAGGAAAATCATGATAATAAGTTTGTCCACTGTTAGGATTTTTATCAAGAGGGCCGATGCTTCCGTAACAACTTCCTGGCATGTTAACGCAAATAATAAAATATTTTTCAGGATCAAATAATTTTCCTTCGCCCACTAAGCCCGGCCACCATTCTTCAGCGTTACTATTTGCAGTGAGCGCGTGGAATATCCATACCACGTTGTCTTTGGCGCTATTGATTTTTCCGTAAGTTGTATATGCTAAATGGTATGACGGTAAAACATAGCCCGATTCGAGGGTGAGAGATTTGTCAGAAGCGAAAATAGTATGCGTCAAAATTCTTTTTGTTGAATAATTTTGCAAAAATAAATCATAACCGTTTAACAGTTAAATATCTTGTGGCAAAACGGTTATGATTTATGTAAAATAAAAAGCAGGTAACTTGTACTTATGCGAACGCTTTTGCGAAGGCCTGTTCTATATCTGCTTTGATATCATCAATATGTTCAATTCCTACAGAAACCCTTAACAATCCCGGAGTAACTCCTGCCGATAATTGTTCTGCGTCGGATAATTGCTGATGTGTGGTGATTGCAGGCTGTATGATGAGTGTTTTAGTGTCGCCCACGTTTGCCAGATTGCTGATCATTTTTAAGTTATCAACGAATTTGGTAGCATTTTCTTTGCTGCCTTTTACTTCGAAAGAAAGTACGGCTCCCGCTCCTTTATTAAGATATTTTTTGGCATTAGCATAATGAGGACTGCTTTCCAACCCGGGGTAATTTACCTTTTCTACGTTTGGATTTTTTTCAAGCCATTGAGCAAGTGCCAACGTATTTTGAACATGGCGTTCTACACGCAATGACAAAGTTTCCAAACCCTGGATTAATAGAAATGAATTGAAAGGAGAAATGGCTGGTCCAAAATCTCTTAGCCCTTCTACACGTGCGCGGATAATAAATTGTATATTTCCGAATGGTCCTTTGCTTCCAAAAACATCGTTGAAAACCAATCCGTGATAACCTTCCGAAGGTTCAGAAAATTGAGGGAATTTTCCATTACCCCAATTGTAATTTCCTCCATCCACAATTACACCTCCGATACTGTTGCCATGTCCGCCGATCCATTTGGTGGCAGCTTGTACCACTACATGTGCGCCATGTTCCAGCGGACGAAAGAGATATCCTGCACAAGCGAAAGTATTATCTACAATTAAAGGCAAGTCATATTTTTTTGCCAAGGCAGATAGTTTATCAAAATCAGGAATGTTGAAATCCGGGTTACCGATGGTTTCTGTATAAAGAGCTTTTGTTTTTTCGTTAATCAGGCTTTCAAAATTTTCTACATTGTTGTCTTTTGCAAAACGGGCTTCGATTCCCAGGCGTTTTAAAGAAACCTTAAATTGATTGAATGAACCACCGTAAAGAAATGGGCTTGATACAAAATTTTCCCCAGTCTGTAGAATATTGGTAAGAGCTAAAAACTGTGCTGCCTGTCCTGAAGCTGTTGCCAGGCCTGCAACGCCCCCTTCCAAAGCCGCAACGCGTTTTTCAAATACATCCGTTGTCGGGTTCATGATGCGGGTGTAAATATTTCCGAATTCTTTCAAAGCAAAAAGATTGGCCCCGTGTTCAGAATTTTTAAAATTGAAAGAAGTGGTTTGATAAATAGGCACTGCCCTTGCGCCTGTTGTAGGATCAGGCTCCTGGCCTGCGTGTTGTTGTAATGTTTCAAAATGTTGAGAACTCATAAATGAAGATTTATAAATGAAAATTAAAAAATTTAATTTGTAAGATAGGCAAAATGCCTTATTATGGATGATATGGAAAATATAATGCCTTACGGCATACAACGGTGACCGTTACACATAATAGTGCAAATAGAATTGTGATAAAATAAAGTAGTTAAATGTGCCATAATTAAATATCCTACAAATATAGTAGGGAAATAGTTATATGAGCAAATTTATTTTTTGACAAAACTGCAATTTTATTATTTGCATTTCAAAAAATGAATGGTTTTTGTATCCATATCTAAAAACAGAGTAAAGAAATTTG